>CAYIEM010000015.1:0-19549 GCA_964362545.1 uncultured Candidatus Saccharibacteria bacterium | reverse complement strand
AAAGACAACAATAATCTAACATTTTTTTGAAAAAATGGCAAAAAGTGCTAGATTAGAGAAACACGGAGGGTTGGCAGAATGGTAATGCACTGGTTTCGAAAACCAGCGGGCGAAAGCCCTTACAGGTTCGAGCCCTGTACCCTCCGCAATGTGTGGTATAATTATCACAACATATGAAGAAAATAAATTTTATAAAGGTAGCAGGTTATATTGTTTGTATCGTTGGATTATATTTCTTAATATCATTCATTCCAGAATTTTTTGATGTTCTAATCAAACCAATGGCTAATAAGTCTGCTGAATTTATCATTCTATTCATAATCTTCGCTTTTGTAATGTCCGGGGTTTACTTGATTTTTACTAAAAAAGTGATTTCTCGTTCCAAGGCTACGTATCTTCTTTTAAATGCGTTAGTTATTTTTATTTGTTCTTTAATTCCGTCAACAGGCGAAGAATTTTTAACTACTTCTGCATTTTTTACGACCCTCGCGCTAGTGATTTACTTTATAAGTTTTGTAATAATTATTCTAACCTCTAGAAAAGACTTTGAGATAGGGGAGGTCTGACCTCCTCTGAAAATTGTAAAACAATGATTTTTGAATGGGCGGTGAAGAAAAAATTATTTAGAAACATAAACCACGCTATTTGGTTTCTAATGAGTGTCTGGATTTTTGTTCTTACCTTCGCTTACTATTTTTACCCCAAAATACAACTTCTCGCTTTATTACCGATAGCTATCCACTTCGTTGCTTTGCTTCAGTCTATCCATGCCGTTTACATAAAAAAGCAGTCAACTGAAACCCTTAGCAAAGATTGCATCTGGTTTAACTTTCTAATGCTTGTTGTTTACTCTTCTTTTGCCCTTGTCATAGTCTATAGATAGCAAGAACGGTTCTTGCTATCTTAAGGCAAAACTTGGGAACAAGCGCTCGCCGAAGATTGGCGAAAGACCAAATCTTGGCAACCTGGTTGGGAATATGAATTAGTCTAGGAAACTACTTCGTGTGCAAATAGAGATAAATATCTTCCAGGGCGCGGACGGCGTCGCCGGCGGCGATATTGTTTTGATGATATAGAATATCGGTGCAATCCCCAGCCGCCCAAACGCCAGGAATTTCTGTTTTTTGATTTAACGGATTTATTTTTACTCGGCCGATGGCGTCTAGTGGAACGAGCTCTTTGGCAAATTGAGTATTTGGAATCTGCCCGATTTCTACGAAAACAGCTGAGACTGGAAGCTCGGTTTCTTCCCCAGTTTTCTTGTCTTTATAAACAATGCCTTCCACGAATTTCTTCCCTTTTATTTCCAAAATCTCAACATTTTTGACCGCTTTCATTTTCGGATTCTTCAAAACTTTTTCCACGGTAATCTCGTCCGCGCGGAAATTTTCACTGCGGTGTAGCAGAGTGACGGATTTGCAGTAAGCAAGGAGCTGAGCGGCCGATTCAAACCCGGCATTCCCTCCACCCACAACGATAACATCCATATCGGCAAAAAGAGGACCGTCGCACGAGGCGCAGTAGGTGAGACCTTTGTGTTCGAGCCGGTCCGCGCCTTTGGCTTCCAGTTTTCGGCGGCTACTGCCCGTGGCTATCAAAAGTGTTTTGGTTAAAAATTTCTTACCATTTTCTGTTTCCACGCAAAATTCTTCTCCATTTTTAATCACCGAAGATACCTTACTGCCTTCTTTCACTTCCAAGGTCTGTCCGGGTCCGGAATTGGCTAAGACGTGTTTCTTGAAGGCTTCGGCGAGCTCGTTACCGGAGAGGGAAACGGTGCCTATCCAGTTGTAAATCTGTTCGGAGACGACGGATTGCCCGCCCCACTCGGAAGTGATAAAAAGGGTATTGAGTCTCTTGCGGGCTGCATACACCGCCGCCGCCGCGCCGGCAGGACCTCCTCCGATAATTATTAAATCGTAGACCATTCGCCCATTATACACTAGTTTTTCTTTCTCCTCAAAAACGCTGGAACAGCGCTCCAGTCTTCGGTGTCGTCATCTATTATTATTTCTGGAACAGTATCCACTTTCTTTTCTGGCTTTTTCACAAAGTCGCTATTGCCAGTATTTGAATTTTGGATCGTGTTGTGTATTTCTTTTACAGCAGAAGCTTTGTTCTCTTCTTTTAGAATTGTTTGATTTAGGATGTTGGTTCCACTAAAAAGGTTTTTGCGAGGCAGGTCATTAATGAAGCTCGTGGCTATGACTGTAACTTTCAATTCACCCTTTTTCAATTTTTCGTCACGAATAGTGCCGAAGATTACTTTTGCATCTTTATCTATGGACTCCGTGATTATCTTTGCGGCTTCCTGTATTTCGTGAATGGTTATGTCGTCTCCTCCCGATATAGCGAAGAGTACGCCCTTTGCACCGTTGATTGAGATTTCTAAGAGGGGGGAGTTGATAGCTTGAAGAGCGGCTTTCGAAGCACGTCCATCGCCTGAAGCTAGCCCTATGCCCATAAGCGCACTTCCAGCGTCTGACATTATGGCTCTAATATCAGCAAAATCTACATTTATGATACCAGGAGTGGTGATGAGATCAGAGATTCCCTCCACAGCTTGTCGCAAAACATTGTCGCAACTAGCGAAAGCGTCTTTGAAGTTGGTGGTCTTATCGGCTAGTTGAATTAATTTATCATTTGGGATGATGATGATGGCGTCCACTTCTTTGGCTAGGTCTTCGATTCCTTTCTCCGCTATCTTCATGCGATGATTGCCTTCGAAGAAAAAAGGTTTAGTCACTACCGCGACAGTGAGCACGCCTTGCTCCTTCGCTGCGCGAGCGACTATCGGCGCTGCTCCGGTGCCTGTGCCTCCACCCATTCCGCAAGCGATGAACACCATATCAGCTCCCTTGATCACGTCTTGGATTTCAGATTTTGTTTCTTCTGCGGCTTTCTTGCCGATTTCCGGATTCATCCCGGCGCCCAAGCCTTTAGTAAGGTTTTTACCGATGTGAATTTTTTTCTCCGCCAGAGAGTGATGCAAGTCCTGGGTGTCGGTATTCATACAGATAAATGTCACTCCTTTGACCTTGGAATTTATCATGTGATTGATGGCATTCTTGCCAGACCCTCCGATTCCGATGACCATAATGCGAGCAAAACTTTCTATTTCAGGGTTTAATTTAGGCATATTTTATAAAGGTTTTAGGTGCTTCTAGATAGAATCTCAGGTTCTATCTAGCCAGTTTTTAGTAAACACCAAACTTGATTAATTTATATATAAACTATCATAGCAGAAATTAAAAAAAAGCAAAGCACTCCAAAGTTGTCTCCAAGTGGGGTTATCTTTTTATGGCATCAATTGTTTGATGTTTGATTTGAGAATGTTTTCTATATTTTTGAAAAAACTTTTAAATGAACCTCTCAAATAGTGTTCATTATTATCCGGAGACATTATAAGGCCGAGAACAGTAAACCAAGCGGGGTCGCGAAGCTTGGTTTTTATATTTCCGAACATATCTGTCGACCCTACCTTGGAAGGGAGTTTGAGGGCGGACTT
The DNA here is from genome assembly GCA_964362545.1 of uncultured Candidatus Saccharibacteria bacterium. Taxonomy (GTDB): domain Bacteria; phylum Patescibacteriota; class Minisyncoccia; order Phycocordibacterales; family UBA9973; genus UBA9973. The sequence goes on along the minus strand of CAYIEM010000015.1, from coordinate 16,041 downwards.
GGAAAATTCCTCAAGCATAGAAATATTCGCGCCTCCCCCAATAAAAATTACTCCCGCCGGCAACAATTCGCTTCTTTTTATTTTTTTAAAATGATTTTCTATTAATTCAAATATATCAAAGAGACGCGCTTCGATTATTTCTTCTAGTTTTTTTTTCGAAAATTCTTCTCCCATGTTCCCAAGTTTGTAGCGCTCTGCATTTTCAAGCGAGACTTTCATCCCGAGGGCGATATCGTTTGTTATGTCTGCGCCACCTATGGAGAAAGTATGAAGCGATATCAAAGTATTGTTCTCAAAAACTCCAAGCGACACTGTCTCAGAACCTATATTCACCAAAGCGCTTCCCACTATTTTTTGTCTTCCAGATATGGCTATGTGGCTGCCCGAGAGCGGAGAAGCTATGACATCTACCGGCTCTATTCCAGCCAAGGTTACGACCTCTAGCAGGTCCTCAAAGTGCGAAAGAGAGCAAGTTACGAATAAGGCCTTTATCTCTAGCTTTGTTCCTCTCATTCCTTCCGGTCTGCCCAATATTTCTTTGCCATCCAGCTTGAAAGAAACAGGAACGATCTTGATTATTTTTTTATTGTTTAGATTTAAGTTGTCTTCGCAGTCTTCGAGTGCTTTATTTATATCGAGACTGGTGACTTCTCCATCTGCTTTAGAAATTATTCCGACACCGTTTGCCATGTCTCCGCGCAGGGTTACTCCACCTACTCCGATAAAGGCGCGGCGTATTTTTACGCCGGAACTTTTTTCAGCTAATGCTACGGCATTTTTAAGCGAAGATACCGCTTTTGGTACATCGACGACATATCCATGTCTTACTCCTCTTGTTTCAGCTTCTCCTGTGCCTATTATTTTAGGATTTTTTTCTCCTTTCAAGAATTCTCCCACTACGATTCTTGTGGTCGTGGATCCCAAATCTATTCCGATGGAAATATTTCTGATCATATTTTTTTTCTGCTCTCTCCATTCTACTACTATGTGTCATTCCTTTCAAATGGAGCATTCCGTGGATAACCAAAAATCCAAGCCATGCCTTGTAGGTTTTATCAATTTTTTTTGCCTCTCTTTTTATAACACTGTTGCACAATATTATTTCACCTTCGTCTTTGTGTAAGGGAAAAGAGAGAACATTGGTCGATTTGTCCTTTTTTCTGTATTTTTTGTTTATTTCCCTGGATTTTTTTTCACTCACGAAAGCTATAGACAGAGTATAGTCTCTGCCTAAAATATCATTTTTTAGTTTTTCAAAACGCATATTTTACTTTATTTTGCCGAGTTTGCGGAGTTTTTCTATTTCTTTCCTTCTTTCTAGGTGTTTTAAGGTAGCTTTCTTAATTTTTAGTTTGGATTCTTTTCTTTTATTATAACGAGAACTCTTGACCTTCTGAATTATGTTCGATTCTTGGATCTTGCGTGAAAAACGGCGCAATATGCTTGCATTATTTTCGTTTCCATTTTTATCTACTTGAACTACTGTTTTTGCCATATATGATAGATTATCATATAGAAAATTTATAGCAAGCGATGGACTTTTCGACCAGAAAAAGTTAAGATAGTAAATTATGAAGCAATCAGACAATTACATCACAGAAGAGAAAAAAAAGGAGCTGGAGGCTGAGCTCAAAGATTTAGAAGGTCCAAAGAGGAAAGAAATTTTGGAAAATTTGACGTATGCGAAATCATTGGGTGACCTAAAAGAAAACGCGGAATATCATCAGACTCGCGAAGACCAGGGCAAACTTGAGGAACGCATTGAAAAAATAAAACAAATATTGCAATCCTCACAGGTTGTTTCCGGAGGAGGAGGGGATGTAGTTGGCATAGGTTCTATGGTTGTCGTTCTTAAAGAAGGAGACAATGGAGAGAAAATATATCAGATAGTGGGTTTTGAGGAAGCCAACATGGCGCAAGGAAAGATTTCCAACCGATCTCCCTTCGGTGAAGCTTTGTTTGGTAAGAAAAAAGGGGATAGTATCTCTTTTAAAACTCCTAATGGGGGAGTCGATTACAAAATCATAAATGTATATTAAAAATGTCTTCAATTGACGAGATTAGGGACATTAGAATAAAAAAACTCAAGCTCTTAAAAGAGAGAGGCGTGGATCCGTATCCAGCGGAATCAAAAAGGGAAATAACTCTAGAAAACGCTATTGATGGTTTTGAAGAACTAGAAAAAACAAAAGAAAACAAATGGGTTGCTGGAAGAATAATGTCTATACGTGGACAGGGAGCTATCGTGTTTGTGACGTTGAACGATGGCACAGGGTTGTTCCAGGGGTTGATTAAAAAAGATGTCATAGGTAAGGAAAAATTAAAATTTTGGAATGAAGTAGTGGATATAGGGGATTTCGTTGAGTTACAAGGAATCTTTTTTAAAACCGCAAGAGGAGAAAAAACAATCGAAGCGAAAGATTGGCGTATGCTTTCTAAAAGTTTGCGTCCGCTTCCAGAAAAATGGCACGGGTTGCAAGATGTAGAGGAGAGATTTCGAAAAAGATACTTGGATATTTTGATGAATGGAGAAATCAAGGGGATTCTCGAGAAGAAAACAAAATTTTGGGATACTACGCGTACGTTTATGAAAGAACGTGGATTTCTGGAAGTAGAGACTCCCACGCTTGAGGTCACTACCGGTGGCGCAGAGGCTACTCCGTTTAAAACATATAACGAAGACTTCAAACTGTCTTTGTATCTTCGCATTTCGATAGGCGAACTTTGGCAGAAGCGTTTGATGGCGGCAGGGCTCACCAAAACTTTTGAAATCGGCAAAGCGTATAGGAACGAAGGAACGGATGCCAATCATTTGCAGGAATTTACCAATATGGAATTTTATTGGGCCTATGCGAATTATCAAGACGGGATGAAATTGTCAGAAGATCTTTACAAAAAAATTGCGCAAGATGTTTTTGGCACAACGAAGTTTGAGACGCGCGGACACAAGTTTGATTTAGGGATAGAATGGCCGTCTATCGACTATCGTGAAACCGTTAAAGAAAAAACTGGTGTAGATGTCCTTGATACCACTTATGATGAAGTGAAAAATAAATTAAACGACCTTAAAATAATTTACGATGGCAATACTATGGAGCGTTTGATGGATGCCCTTTGGAAACATTGCAGGAAACAAATTTCCGGACCTGTTTTTTTGACTGGACATCCGAAGCTTGTTTCTCCGCTCAGTAAATCAATGTTGGGCAACACTGAGCTGACAGAAAGGTTTCAAATTATTATTGCCGGTTCAGAGGTTGGCAACGGTTACTCTGAGCTGAACGATCCGATAGCTCAGGCTGAAAGATTTGAGGTTCAAAGAGAATTACTCAAAACAGGGGATAAAGAGGCAATGATGCCAGACGATGAATTCGTGGAAATGCTCGAGTACGGAATGCCACCTACTTGCGGTTTTGGATTTGGCGAAATGCTGTTCGCTTTCCTTGCAGACAAACCTATCCGTGAGACTCAGTTTTTTCCTCTGATGAGACCTAAAAATGCCGAATAACCAAAAACACTATGTCGCAAAAGACTAGAATTGTAATAATCGGCAATGGGTTTGGAGGTGTTTATACTCTCAGGAATTTTCATAAATTTTTTCACAGAAGAAAAGATGTGCATTTGACGATGATCGGGGAGAAAAATTACTTTCTTTTTACTCCTCTACTTCACGAAGTGGCGACGGGTAGTATTAATCCTGAGAACATCATAGAGCCTATCAGGGAAGTGCTCGGCTGTTGTATTGATCAATTTTATCTAGGTAAAGCCGAAAAAGTAAACATCGAGGATAAGACGGTAAGTGTCGGGGGATGTGTTGCCCCATATGATTTTCTGGTAGTCGCCTCCGGCGCAGAGACGAATTTCTACAACATACCCGGAGCGAAAGAGTACTCTCTCGCGTTAAAATCAATAGAAGATGCGATAAAAATAAAAAATCACATTATTTCTCAAATGGAAAGGGCTTCCTATACAAAAGATAGCATTCTTCGAAAAAAGATGCTTTCTTTTGTGATTGTGGGTGGTGGTCCGACGGGAGTAGAGTTGGCTACAGAGTTGTATGAGTTGATAAAAAATAGTTTCTCGCATTATTATAAAAAAGAATTAATAGAAGATGCTTTCATTTCTTTAATTCAAAAAGATAAGGAGCTCTTGCCTCAATTTAGTCCGAAGGTTCGAGGAAAGAGTTTGGAGGTTTTAACGAAAAAAGGAATCAATGTAATGCTAGGCACAGAGGTTGTGGAAGTTGGCGCCTCACATCTATCATTAGGTAGCGGAAAAAGAATAGAAACTGAGAGCATTTTTTGGGTGGCCGGAATAAAACCGAAAGAAATAAATTTTGATCAAGAGGTTTCGAAGTTGAAAGACGGCAGACTTATTGTGAATAAATATTTAGAACTAGAAGGACACAAAGATATATTCGCGCTAGGGGACAATGCTGCTTTTAGAGTCGGCGAGACGGATAATTTTCTTCCAGGTCTCGCTCAGGTGGCAGAAAAAGAAGCAGTGTCGGTGGCGGAGAATATTTACTTATCTGTAAGAAATAAAGAACTCAAACCTTTTAAATACAGACACACCGGAAGCATGATTTCGCTAGGCCAGTGGATGGCTATTGGCGAAGTGTCAGGCTTTGTATTTCTGGGACGTATTACATGGTGGATTTGGAGGACGCTATATTTGTCTAAGTTTATTTCTTCTAGAAAAAAAATAAAGGTAGCTATCGATTGGACCATCAATTTGTTTTCCCCGAGAGACATATCAGAGCTCTAAACAAAACCCCCTCACTCAAGAGGGGGTTTTGTTTTCTTTGTTTATATTTAAATTTACAATGTATTGTCTTCCATTCTTTTCTTTTTGAAGAGTCTCATTCCGCAAAAAGCGCAATTCCCACAACCGCACATCTTACCAGAGAGAGAGTATTTACCAGAACCAGACCAGGCGACAGCAAGAAGAGAAACGAGCAAAACCAAATCAAGCTCGTATCCTCCCAGGAAGCCCATTTTTATTTTTACCAAAAAAATGGCTACAACCATAACAATGGATAATGCATATGCCGCGTAGCGAGAAAATACTCCAAGCAAAAGCGCTATGCCGCCCAAGAATTCTGTGTATGCGACAAAATACGCGAAAAAAGGAGCAAGTCCCAAAGAGCTAAAAAAACCGACTACCCCCTCTAAATTTTGTAATTTATCGAAACCGTGAAGGATAAAAACAACACCCAATACCACGCGCAAGAGAAACATACCTAAATTTCTAAGATTAGAAGACATTTTTATTTTTAAAAATTAAGTTATTGATAATACGACTCATGGAAACATTATAACAATAGGTCTGATTTTAAAGGGGTAAAGTTATCCACAGATGCTATTTTGCGTTGCAATAAACGATGGTTTATAATATATATCAAGTGGGAAAAGGTGGGAAAAGTCAAAAATAGGTAGTAATAACAATATGTTAATAGGTGAATATATACATACGATAGACGAAAAAAACCGAATGTCTTTGCCGGTAAAATTTCGTAAAGAACTCGGCAAGAAAATTATTATTACACCAGGACTCGACCAGTGTTTATTTATTTTTACGACAGCAGAATGGAAAAAGGTTTCCAAAAAACTATCTGGCGGAGGCTCGGACCTTTCTTTTCTAAAAGCAGACCAAAGAAGTTTTAATAGATATATGTTTGGACGAGCGGCCGAAGCGGAAATAGATTCCATAGGTAGAATATTAATTCCTGACTTCTTGAAAGAAAGGATCGGACTTAAAGATAGAGCGGCAGTGATAGGGGTAGAAGACAGAGTTGAGATTTGGAACGACAAAGTTTGGTCGCAAAATCAGGAGATTGTGGAGAAACAGGCGCATGAATTAGCGGAAAAACTTGGGAATGATGGAAATTGACATGGAAAGCATACACACGACTGTTCTTTTAAATGAAACAATAGATGGACTGGGGCTCACAGATGGATCTGTCGTGCTTGACGCCACATTCGGTGGCGGGGGACACAGCAGGGAAATACTAGAAAGATATCCGAATGTAAAAATCATCGCGCTTGACCAAGACAAGAGTGCTTGGGAGAGAGCAAAGAGTAAGTTCGGAGGTTTAGAAAAAAGAATTTCTTTTATAAATGCCAATTTCAGGAACTTAGATAACTTAGTAGTCGGACTACTAAGTGGTAGTCCGACTACTAAGTTTGATGCGATTATTTTTGATTTAGGATTGAGTTCTGATCAGCTAGAGAATTCCGGGAGAGGTTTTTCTTTTATGAGGTCGGAGCCATTACTTATGACCATGAAAGAGGGTCCCACCAAAGAAGATCTGACGGCGATCGATATAGTAAATGACTGGAGCGAAAAAAGTTTAGCGGATATTATTTATGGTTACGGTGAAGAAAGATTTTCTAGGAAAATAGCAAAAGGCATAACGGAGGCGAGAGAGATGAAAAGGATAGAAACGACGTTTGATTTAATGGATGTGATAGGAAGTAGCGTTCCTTTAGCATACAAGAGAGGAAGAATCCATTTTGCTACAAAAACTTTTCAGGCGCTACGGATAGCAGTGAATGACGAACTTGGAACACTGAAAGATGGATTAGAAAAAGGATTTGATGTTTTGAAAAAAGATGGAAGGATGGCAGTGATTTCATTTCATAGTTTAGAAGATAGGATTACGAAAAGATTTTACAAAGACAAGGAGAATGAAGGTAAGGCGAAATTAATAAAAAAGAAACCAATAATAGCGGATAGGGAAGAATTGAAAAATAATAATAGGGCAAGGAGTGCCAAGCTAAGAATTTTGGAAAAAATATAATTATGAAGCAAGCGAGTTTAAAATTAAAAAATTATGCGAGTAATGTAAATATCATAGATAGTGGAAATTTGCATAAAAAAATTCTGCATATTATGTTTTGGGCGCTTTCAATTTTGGCTTTTTTTTATGTTCTGTTTTTGGGGAATGTAGTTTGGAGCATTGTGGAACGAAAATCTTTTGAAAAAGAAGCTCATGCGCTCGCAAGCGAAGTAGGTAATCTAGAATTGCAATACCTTGCGGTTTTGAAAAAAGTTGATTTTAATCTGGCGCGTTCCTTGGGTTTTAAGGAAGTGGCAACGACGAATTTTGTAACCCGCAAGACTCTTAGCAGTACGACGATTGCAAACAATGAAATCTAGTTTTATCTGGAGGACCAGGATTATATTTTTTTGTATCTTAATTTTCGCCTCGATATTGATAGGCAAACTTTTCTTGGTGCAAGTTGTGCATAGTACCTCTTATAGTGAACGTGCGGATAGGCAATATTCCACGCCATCGTCTGACATTTTCGAGCGTGGAACAATATATTTTTCTCAAAAAGACGGACAACTTGTTTCTGCGGCATTGCAAACTACAGGATTCAAAGCCGTCATCAATCCAAGTAAAATTTCAGATGAAGAATTAACCTATGACAAATTATCACAAATAATAAAGATAGATCGGGATGAATTTTTTGCCAAGGTCGCTAAGGAGGACGATCCTTATGAAGAAGTGTCAAATCATTTAACGAAGGAAGAAGCTGACGCGGTATCTCTGCTTAAGATTCCGGGCTTATCCATTTTTAAAGAAAAGTGGCGTTTCTATCCTGGTGGCGAGTTGTCTTCACAGACGCTTGGTTTTGTGGCGTATAAGGGCGATGACTTGGGCGGGCGTTATGGCATAGAAAGGCAGTACGACGATACGCTTGCTCGAGACAAAGACAGCCCTTATGTTAATTTCTTCGCTGAAGTTTTTTCCAATATCAACAAAACTATTTTCAGCGATGAGTCGAAAGAAGGAGATATAGTGACGACCATAGAACCGTCAGTACAGAATTTCTTAGAGAAAACGCTCGGAGATGTGAAAGAAAAATATCAAATCGATTCTATCGGAGGAATAATCATGGATCCTGTAAACGGAGCTATTTATGCGGAAAGCAGCAAACCGGATTTTGATATCAATAATTTTTCCAAAGTGAAGAATGTCGCAACTTTTTCCAATCCACTGGTGGAGAATGTTCTAGAGTTCGGTTCTGTAGTGAAGCCTCTAATCATGGCTTCTGCCTTGGACGCGGAAGTATTAAAGGCATCTACCACATATGAAGACAAGGGCTCTGTGGTGGTTGAGAAAAAGGAAATATTTAATTTTGATAAAAAAGCGCGCGGGGTCGTCAATATGCAGGAGGTTTTAAATCAATCTCTAAACACCGGTATGGTCTTTGTCTACAAAAAACTAGGCAAAGAAAAAATGCGTGACTACTTGCTTTCCTTCGGAATTAAAGACAAAACCGGAATTGATTTACCGAACGAAACGAGCGGTCTAGTGTCTAACTTAATAAATAGTCCCAGAGAGATAGAATATGCTAATGCTGCATTTGGACAGGGGATAGCTCTGACGCCGATAGGGATAACGAGGGCGCTCGCGTCTCTTTCAAACGGCGGAAACCTGGTTGTGCCGCATGTTGTACAAAAAATAAAATATGATGATGGAACAGAAGAAGAGATCAAATACGAAACCAAACGCACCAAGATAACTCCGGAAACAGGGGAAGAGATTACTCGCATGCTGGTGGGCGTGATGGATCAAGCTATATCGGGGGGAAAGCCAAAATTGGAGCATTACAGCGTGGCGGTAAAGACGGGTACTGCTCAGGTCGCTGATAGCGTTGACGGGGGATACTATGAAGACAGGCATACGCATTCTTTTTTCGGATATTTTCCTGCCTACGATCCACAATTTATAATTTTTCTATATGCTATAAATCCAAAGGGTGTACCTTATGCGGTACAGACTTGGGCAGATCCATTTTTGAATATCACAAAATTTCTAATTAATTATTACGACGTTCCACCAGATAGATAATTTTAAATTGATTTTATTTTCTTTTTATATATAATATGAACTTATGAAAAAAGAATTTGCAACTTATTTTGAGACTAAAAAGTATAAGACTCGTTATCGTACGGAATTCATTACCATTACCGGTGACGTAGAAGAAATTATAAAAAAATCAGGAATCAAAAGCGGAACGATAGTTGTTCAAACTCATCACACTACTTGCCGAGTTTGGGTAAATGAAAACGAAAAAAATCTGATAGGTCCATCAGAGGAGATTGGTTACACTGCAGATTTACAAAGGGTCTTAGACAACTTCGCGGATCCGGCTTTCTCCTATGGACATAACGATGTTTGTCATTCACAGAATAAGACGGGTAAACGCAACACCCATCTGTGTGAGCCAGATGAAAATGGAGTAATCAATGAGTGCATAAATGGTCATGCTCATGCGCAGGCTCCAATGCTTCAGTCATCCATTTCTCTTATCGTAGATAATGGCAAACTTTTACGCGGCAGATGGCAAGAAGTGATGCTTGTTGAGCTTGACCATGATAGAGAAAGAGTAGTATCCTTTTTGGTATCAGGAGTTTCTTAGTATAAGGTAAATTTTTGAATCTTCTATTGATTTTTTGTGACCTTACTGGGAATCGCACCCAGATTTGAAGCTTGAGAAGCTTCCGTCCTGACTATTAGACGATAAGGCCTTATTAAATTTTAAATAATGCCTCTATCGTCCTGAAAACCTGAATGGACGATAAGGCCTTGTTGCTGAAAAAATAGCATATACAAAAAACTAAGTAAATTTGGTTTCTAGTTTCTGTACTCTTTTCAGTAGAGACAAAAATTCATCGTAATCAACTTTCTTCTTTAGGTCGCTTCTGATTGCGGAAACATCTTCCATGAGAGTGCCTATCATTTCTGTATGCGAATCGAGAGTTTTGGAATGGGATTTTAAGATTTCTGAATGCAGGTTTAAGATTTCTGAATGTGAATTTAAAGTTTCCGTATGCGAATTTAAAATTTTTGAATGGGACCTTAGAATTTCTGAATGTTCTGATAATGTTTCCTTGATATCTTCTAAATTTTTATTTACCAAAATAGAATCCTCGCGGATTCCCTTTAGATTCTCGCCATGCATTTCATTCAGTGCGCCCAAGTATCTTTTCATTTTCTCTTCTTCCGGGTTTTTGTTTTTTGCATCTTTTTTCATATTTAGCATTATAAACTATCAAAAAAATAAGGCAAATTTTCACTTGCAAAAACAACATAGCATCTTGGTAAAAATAAAAAGGGGCGAGTTTCAAAAGAAACCCGCCACACCTCCTTTCTTTTCTTTTTTCCACATTACATTTACTCTGGCTTGGGATATTCCCGAGCTAGAACCTCGATGACTGGAAGTTTCCAAAGCTTGGCGTCTCTGGCCGCCCTAGCTTTGGTGTCAGCTCTTTTTCGAGCCGACACTGCCTCCAGGTTTTTCTTTTTTTTCTTCTCTTTCGTTCGGTCTCCCATAAACTCACCTCCTTTCGTTGTCTTTGGGAATTCGAATCAAAGAACAGAAGTTAATTGAATCATATTATAACACGACTAACGCATTAAAGTCAAGGTTTAGTTCTCTATCTTCGGTTTTTCGATAGGAAGCGTAGAAAGCTCGGGCGAAGTGCCGGCAATGCGGAGGACGTCTTTGTCTATCTTTTTTAGCTCTTTATTTGAAGCGTTGTAATGATTTACGACGGTGCCAAGGGCGTTGCCAAGTCCACGTCTTTTTTGGCCAATTGCAAATTAATTAAATCGCTAAATCTTTGTGTCTAGAACAAATAAAAAGGCTGCAACGCAAAAGCGTTGCAGCTTACTTCTTGATTACATCAGAAGATTACGGGTTACTGTCTTCTGTGTAATCGTCTTCGACGGGCTCGTCATCATAATGTCGCATAGAGGTTTTCTCCATGATTTTTTGCCTTTGTCCTGTCGGTGGTGATGATCACCCTTTTTCTTTTTTTGAGAACAAAGGCATCATCACTAAATGAGTTATCAAATATATGAAAAGTACAGCTTGTAGTTCATTTTAATTATAACATATTTATCTAAAAAAGCAAGTCATCGTTACTCCTCTATCTTCGGTTTGTCAATAGACAAGGTAGAAAGCTCAGGGGAGGTGCCGGCGATGCGGAGAACGTCTTTATCTATCTTTTTTAGTTCTTTGTTTGAGGCGTTGTAATGGTTCACGACAGTGCCTAAGGCGTTTCCGAGCTTGTCGTGGTACTCGTCAAAAGATTTCAAATGTTTTCCCAAGTCTTCCACTTTTTTAATTATCTCCTTAGCCGATTCTTCTATCTGGAGCGCTTTCAAACCTTGCAGGACTGTCTGCAAATACGCTAAAAAAGAAGTTGGCGAGGTAATGATGACTTTATATTTCCCGGCAGCGCGTTGGATGAGGTTTTCCGAAGTGTCTTCCGTCGAGCCTACTTTGTTGATGAGCAAGTCGTAATAGATAGCTTCATGGGGAATAAACATAAAAGCGAAGTCCGTGGTGCCTTTGGTTGGTTGGACGTATTTGGCGGTTTCTACGATGCGGTTTTTCAAATCGCTGACAAAAACATTTTCCAATCTTTTCTTTTCTGTGGGGTCCCGTTCCTCTACCATCTTGTTGTAATTTTCGAGGGAGAATTTAGAATCGATCGGGATGATTTTGTCTTTGACGAAGACCACGGCGTCTACGATGGTCTTGTCCGGGAATTCGTATTGCATCTGGTAGCTTCCAGGCGGCAGGACATTTTTCAAAACTGTTTCCAAATAATACTCGCCCAAAATTCCGCGCTGTTTCGGATTTTTCAAAATGTTTTCCAAGCTTTGCAATTGGTCGGCGAAAGAAATAACCTGTTTGTTTGTCTCGTCGAGCTTTGTGAGACTCTCTGTTACATCTTTGATTATTTTATTCGATTCGGTCGAGTGATATCGAAGACTCTCATTCACTTGTTTCTGCGATTCACCGAGCTTGCTGTCCACCGTCTTTATCAGTTCACTTATTTGAGTTAAAAGCAAAACCCCAGTATCGTCTTTTTCTTTCTTTTTACCAAACACAAAATAGGCAACGATACCTCCCACCAAAACCGCTATAATAATTATTAAAATGTTTTCCATTTATTTGTTTAGATAATACCTTAATGTATAAATCCAATCTTCGTCTATTTGGTTGCTGTCTATCTTTTGAGAAAGGAGCCATTCGAGGTATCCGCGGTCGGTTTTTAATATATCATCTATTTGTTTGCCGTTATATTTGCCGAATTTGATGGATTTAAAGATAGAAGGATGGGAAGATGTTTCTATCATTTTCTGGATTGCTTCGGTTTCGCTTATTTCAAGCTGTTCCATCAACTTCTTCTTCAATCTTTCGTAAAGTTTTTCTAATACCAAAACATCTCCCAAGGCGTCGTGTGCTGTAGCATCTATCTCTATATCTAGAAGATATCGCAAGTATTGCAAGTTGTATTTTTCTATTTTTTCATCCGGGTCCAGATATCTGGCGAGCCGGAGGGTGCAAATAAAATTGACAGGAATGATGCCTTCCTTTTTTATAATCATCAGGTCAAAGGGTGCATTATGAGCAATTATGACAGTGTCTCTATCTTCAAGAAGCTCTTTGATTTTAGGGAAATCTTCACTTTTGCTAAAAGTTGGCCGACCCTCGACCATTTTGTTGGTGATGTGGTGCACGGCAGAAGCTTCAGGAGGGATTCTGACTGGTGGCTTGTAAAGGCCGACAAAGTTTTCCTCACCATTTTTATAAGCTATCTGACATAGGAAATCTTTTTCTGTGTTGCCGGTTGTTTCGGTATCAAAGAATATGATTTTTCGCATAGTGTTATTTTAACATACTATTTGGTATAATAAGATAATGCTACATGAACAAACAAAAAACAAAATAAAAGAAGCAATGCTGGCGAAAGATATGGTGTTGCTCGAGACCTTGCGTTCTATGGTAGCTTCGTTTACCAACGAGCTTGTTTCTAAAGGGAGAAAACCAAATGAAATGCTTTCAAATGAAGAAGCGCTCGCTGTCATTAATCGCCTTTCTAAACAAAGAAAGGATTCTATAGAGCAATACAAAAAAGGGGGCAGGCAAGACTTGGTAAATGAAGAAGAAGCGCAACTTGCGATACTTGAGACTTACTTGCCGAAATTAATGGAAAAAAGCGAGATAGAAACGATTGCTAAAAAGAAGAAAGAAGAATTGAGCGTAAGTGATGGGACAAAAAAAGGTATGCTCATGCAGGCTTTGATGAAGGACTTGAAAGGTAAAGCCGATGGGGGAGTCGTGAAAGAGGTCGTCGACGGGCTCTTTTAATATGAGTACAGTACAAATTTTAAATTATTTAGTGGGAGATCATCAGGTGTTGGCGTATGCGCTGATTTTTTTTGGGTTAATTTTTGAAGGGGAAGTGGTGGTCATCACCACGGGTGTATTGTCTTATTTGGGCGCGCTTGATTTTTGGGTGTCACTTTCTTTTGTTTTTGCTGGAGGATTGGCGAAGACTTTCGGCGGATATTATTTAGGCGGGTGGCTTTACAAGAAGTATAATCATCATCACTTTTTTCAATATCTCGAGAAACGAGTGCTTTATTTCATGCCCAGGTTTAAGGAGAAGCCTTTTTGGTCTATTTTTATTTCGAAATTTATTATGGGAGTGAATTATCTAGTTATCATTTTTTCCGGCTACAACAAAACCGATTTTAAAACTTACATGAAGGCAGAAATATTTTCGACCATCATCTGGGCGCCACTACTTCTGTCTTTGGGGTTCTTCTTCAGCCAGACGGCTCTTTCTTGGAGTAAAGAGATAGGCAAGTTCTCTTTGATTATTTTTGCTTTTGTGGTGGTCTTTCTCCTTTTTGATAAAATGATGGCGACTATCTATAGATTTTTTCAATATTGTAAAAAATTCAGCCCACATCATAATGACAATGGAACCAGATAATAAAAAACCAAATAAAATTTTAGTTACTCACAATGGTTCTTTTCATACGGATGATGTTTTTGCCGCCGCCACGCTTTCTATATTATTGGAAAAGAAAGGAGAGAGTTTCAAAATTATTCGCACCCGCAATCCGCAAGTCGTCGAGGAAGGAGATTACGTATTTGACGTGGGGGGGATTTACGATGAAGATGGAAATAGATTCGATCATCACCAGAAAGGTTTTAAAGTACAAAGAGAGAACGGCATCTTGTATTCTTCCTTCGGCCTCGTTTGGAAAAAATTTGGCGCGGAAATCTGCGAAGACCAAAAAATATTTGACTTGATAGATGAAAAGCTAGTTTGCCCGGTGGATGCTTGGGACAATGGTCTCGACCTGGTGGAAAACAAATATAAAATTTCTCCGTATTTTATCCAACATGCTTTCTTCTCCATGATGCCGACGTGGAGAGAAAGGGAGGAACAAGGAGAGGCCTTGCTTAACGCGATGTTTTTAAAGAGTGTCGCCATGGCGCGTGAAATTTTATCTCGTGAGATCATCCAAGCGAGAAATGCGCTTCTGGCGGAAGAAGCGGTGACTTTAGCTTATAATAATTCTAAAGACAAACGCATTATCGTTCTAGACAAAAATTACCCTGCTGAATATATTCTACAAAATTTTCCGGAACCATTATTTGTGATTTACCCGAGGAGCAATGATGACACTTTCGGAGTGAAAGCGGTCAGAGAAGATCCGAAAACTTTTAATAACCGAAAAGATTTTCCGGTGCCGTGGGGTGGACTGCGGGATGAGGAGTTGGTAAATATCACTGGAGTCAAAGAGGCTGTTTTTTGCCACAAAGGGCTTTTTTTGGTGGTGGCGAAAACAAAAGAAGGAGCAATCCAACTTGCTAATTTGGCATTAGCAAGTTAATTTGAAATTATTAATTGACAATTATGAATTGATTATATGGCATTCATTGATGAAATAAAGATATACGCTGAGGCGGGCAAAGGGGGCGACGGGGTAGTCCGGTGGCGTCAAGAGAAATTTGTGCCCAAAGGCGGACCATCAGGAGGCGACGGCGGGCGTGGGGGGGATTTTTATGTAAGAAGTGTGAGAGATGTGCATGTGCTTTCGAAATACAAAGCGAAGAAGGATTTTCGCGCCGGCAAGGGGGAAGACGGCGGTAAAAAAAGTTTGCACGGCAAGAAGGGGGAAGATTTTGTCTTGGACCTTCCTTTGGGATCTATTGTCACAAACCTAGATACGGACGAAAAATGGCAGCTGCTAGAAGAGGGCGAACGGGTTTTACTTTTGAAGGGCGGATATGGAGGATATGGCAATGAACATTTTAAAAGCTCAACGAACACAACTCCGAAAAAATGGAGGCCAGGAGAAGAGGGCGAGCACGGAAATTTTTATATTGAACTAGAACTTTTTGCTGATATTGGGCTGGTTGGACTTCCAAATGCTGGAAAGTCATCCTTGCTCAATACCTTAACAAATGCAGAAGCGAAAGTGGGGGATTATGCTTTTACCACTCTCGACCCAAATCTGGGCGATTTTTATGGATACACCATCGCTGACATTCCCGGCTTGATAGAAGGTGCAAACCAAGGAAAAGGACTGGGTGTAAAATTTTTGCGGCACATCAAACGTACCAAAATGATTGCGCACTTAATATCATTTGAGAATTTGTCGAAAGGTGCGACAGGGATGATGAAAGCTTATAAGGAAATACGCAAGGAGCTGGAAAAGTATGACAAAAGTTCGGGTTTAGACAAAGATGGATTATCGTTTAAAGACGAAATTATTGTTCTTACTAAGACTGATTTTGTGGATGATAAAAAGATTATCGAAAGAGAAAAAAAGAAATTCGAAAAATTAGATAAAAAGATCTTTCTCTTATCCTTATTTGATGATAAAATGATAAAAGATTTGAACGACAACCTGATGAAGATTTTGAGAAAAAAGGTATAATATAATTATATCATGGAGAACAAATATTATTATACGGTTGGGTTGGAAATACATGCAGAACTCAAAACACAGACAAAAATGTTTTGTGGTTGCAAGAACGACCCTGACGAAGAAAAACCAAATATTAATATCTGCCCGGTATGTATGGCGCATCCTGGGACATTGCCAGTCATTAACAAGAAGGCGATAGAAAGTGTCATCAAAACAGGTCTGGCTTTAAACGGAAAGATAGCCGATTTTACTGAGTTTGACCGCAAGAATTATTTTTATCC
>CAYIEM010000014.1:0-20402 GCA_964362545.1 uncultured Candidatus Saccharibacteria bacterium | reverse complement strand
CGCGCTAGTCTTAGGAACTAGTGGGGCAACCCTTGGGAGTTCGAGTCTCCCTCCCGGCACAAAATATATGGAATATATTTTGACAGACTCGAAAGCCGGAGCGCGACGGTGCGAGGCGGGGTCGCAGGCTTTTTTAGTAAAAAAAGACCTGTGACCGAGTCTCCCTCCCGGCACACTTGACATTAGCATTGTGATATGTTATACTATGGACATATGAATAAAACAAGTAAAAGATTAATGATTTTAGGCTTGGAAACGTTAATTATTTTAGCTTTTGGCGCAGTTGCCTTCATGGCGATTGAAGCTGAAGCCTACTACTATAACAATAACTACGATGATAATGGCGCCTATTTAAGAATGAGTCATGACCGAGACGATGAACCATTATTTGTAGCATACACAAAGCCAAGATTCGTCAATCAAATAAATCAAAAAACATCTATAACTGTCGTTGGAAGCGGCTTCACCCCTGCTTCCATAGTCCTAAAGAACGGTGTAATAAAACGCCCGACTACTTTCATAGACTCTAGAAATCTTATGATAGATGTTTATCCGAACGAAGTACTTCAAAGTGAAGCTGAATTTTTCTTGACCGTTTTTGACCGAGAGACTGAGGAATATTCAAACGCCACAACTTTTACAATAAGAGACAATGCCGCTAAAATCGCTGCTACGACTAGAACTACCCAAACGGCAAACAATTCTTCTGTTACTTACAGTAATTCTAATTCAAGTTATACTTATAACTCAAATTCGAATAGTGCAGTGGCTAAAGTAACTCAAAAGATAAGCGACACAAACAAAAACATAGATAAAGATGAAGTTAATAAAGAATACGGCGAACTCACAGCAAATGCCTTAAATGGATCAAATAGTTTCATGCCTTCTGGGCTTATGCAGTGGATTTTAGCGATAGCTATAATCTTCGCTATAATTTTCCTCTTCAGACATATATACGGAGAAAAAGAGTACATGACAACACCAATGAAGCATGCTTAAAAAACAAAAACCTCGCAGAAGCGAGGTTTTTGTTTTTTGTTACTTAGGTTAGAACACTACAACTTTGAGAGAATTAATTATATGCCGAATGTCCTCTTAATCATGCCTATAATGGTAAACACTCCCATCATTATAACCATCCCGACAACCCCCCAAATCATGTGGTTTTTACCAGTTGTCTTTTTCTCTTCGCTGGTTTGATTTGAAATAAACTCAAACACACCATAAAGAAAATATGCAACCGCTAAACCAAACAGAAGCGCAATAAGCGGGTTTATGATGAGCTTGTTGACATTTTTAACAAAAGTATCAACGTCCGCATAAGCCACATTTGGAGCGAAAAAATCGAGCATTACGATTACTGACTGAAGTGATTAATAATCAAGTGAAGGGGCAGGAGGAGGAGTAGCTCCAGCTCCTAAACCAAAGGTCTCCAAAACAAGCCAAACAATACCCCACATAGCTACGATAACTACCAAACCAATAATGCCGAAGATCATTCTATCTCTTCCTTTTTTCTTTGCTTCCTCATCGCTAGAAATGACATATTGCACCACTCCCCATACGAAATAAAGCACGCCCAAAACAATCAACACCGGAATAATAATGCTGAAAATATCCCCGATTTTACATATTATACCTTCAATAGTACCGTTGCCTGCTAACCCAGTACCAGTACATGCACCTTGTGCAGAAGCAAAAAGAGGCACCACCATTAAAACACCACCCGACAATAAACTAATTAATTTATTCTTCATAATTATTTATAACGTTAATAATAAAGCGACCTTATAATACTAATAATAAACACCATTAATTATATCATATTAAAAAAATAATCAATCCTATTTTGTCTCTAACTGTGGAATAGCATACTTTATGCCAAAAGTCTGCCCTACTATCCGAACCAAACCCCAAACGCTAAACATCACTGCAAGACCGATAATACCCCATATCATGAATTGCTTCCCCTTTTGTTTCTTGCTTTCCTCATCGCTGTTTATTACATATTGAGCCACCCCCCATGTAAACATTGCAATAGCTAAAGACACAATCAAAGGAATAACTGAATTACTGATAAGGCAGGTCACATACGTCATGAGATCCCCTAAAGTAGTGCCCAAGGAACAACCGCCCGATCCTTGGGGTAATTCAGGAGCAGGAGGAGCATTTCCAGGACCTACACCGAACGTCTCCATCACAAGCCAAACAAGACCCCACATGGCAAAAACAACAACAAGACCAATAAGACCATATATTATTCTGTCTCTCCCTTTCTTCCTTGCTTCTTCGCCACCGGCAACGACATACTGAACCACTCCCCAAATAAAATAAATCACGCCAAGGGTGATAAGAAGAGGCACAGCAGCTTTCAGGATAGAACCAATTTTGCATATTATGTCCCCCACCTCCCTCACGTTCGAGCTGCAGGTATTCTGAGCAAAAGCGAAAGAAGGTAGTGAAACAATGACTAGAACAAAAATTATTAAGCCAAACTTTTTAAAATTTATCATCTTTGCTTTTTAAATTAATAAAAAATTATAATGCCTGCACAGTACTTGAAATAAGCAGGGCTATACTGTACGCCCCCAATAATATCGCCGTGCCAATCAAGGTATACAACAATGCTTCCCTAGCTTTTGTAATTTTTTCCGGTTTACCTTGCGCCACGACAAAAAGAAAACCGCAATATATTATGGCTAAAGTAATAATAGGCGTGCCTATCTTTACCACTCCACCGAGAATAGCTTCAACCAATTCGACTATACTGTCTGATTTTATTGGATTGTTAAGCTGGGCGAAGGACAAAATTGGAGAAACTGAAACAAAAACCGTAAAAAATAATTTAAAAAAATTCTTCTTGAAGTTGCTCATATATCTTTATTATATAATATCTACTTTAAAAATCCAAACCAATCAATGCCAACGTCGGTCCTGGCTCCCAATATTTGCAATATGGTATCAACAATAAGGAAAGCTGCCGCCACAAGAACGAGGCCAATAGCCGTGTTAGTAAATATCTTTTTTGCTTTGGTTCTTTTTTCAGTCGCCCCTCCGGAAGCTACCAACTCAAATCCAGCATAAGCAAACATTATGGCGGCTAAGGGTAGGACTAAATTTTTAAATATAAAACCTATAACGTTTTCTATTAGTTCAAATAGGTGCTTAAATTCACAATCATTCTCGCAAGGAACCAAACCCAATGGGCCTGGTACATATGGGGTTACTATTGGAGTTGTGGGTGTCCCTTCCGTTCCTCCTGTTGGTGGTGTTGGAGCAGGACCTACTGTAACTGTTACCGAACCATCAGCTGGCACTGCGCCAACAGTATCGTTATAACAACTAATTCTATAAGTGGCTCCACTGGTCAGGGGTCCAGTTTCGAAATTTCCAAAGGAAGTATCTCTATACCCTGCCCAACCATCTGACCCATCAAGAGTGATACAAAAAGTAGTATTGGCAGAACTCCAAAAAATGTATGTCGAGCTACCGTAATCTATATTTGCACTCTCAGCTCTGATAGTAACAGTCGGATGAAGGTTCGGACAAGGCGGCGAAGTGCAAGGTCTAGTCTCAATAGGAGAACCGGAACAAAAAGCCCCCCCATTTCTTGGCACAGGATTGCTACAAGTACGAGTCCTGGTTTGGGTACCCGTCTGCCCGCAAGCTGTGACACGACAAGAACTCCACGGACTCCAGTTACTCCAACCACCGTTAACAACCCCAGCTGGAATAGTACCAGTGTTGAAAATGAGGTCATTGCCGTAAAATTTTAGACTGGGGTCGTCGTTAAAATATCCAACTGACCTAAAATAATAAGTGGCAAAAGGGTCAACACTCGCACTTTCGGCAAAACTTCCAAACTCCTTTACCTCATCTCTAGTTATGTCTCTTTTTATGGTCTCTTGCACGCCCGAAGATGAGGGAAAACTGAAACTTGCGTTGTTACTGGGTGCTTTCTCGTATTCAAAATAAACGGTGATCCCAGTGAATCTTCTCAAAGGAAAATTATCAATGACATAGTAACCCCTAAGATTGTAAGAATTCAGTTGCATCGGCAAGTAACCAGACGTATTCATTATAATCTCTGCCTCTACTGTTCCTGATTGCGCTAAAACTTGTCCGCTGGACTGAAATAAAAAAGATGAAACTGAAAACAGGACAAGACTAATAATTAAGAACAATCTAAAATTTAATTTTTTCATTTGATTTATTTAATCAATAAAAGCCCTAACTTGGAATTAGCATCATCCATCGCCTGTGGTGCCGACAAACTATTGGAAAGCACTTTTTCAACCATTATGCTAAAAATATTATTCGTGTCTTTGGGCGATGGGTCAAGCCAACTTCGTGCGTACAAGGCCGAAGCGTAAAAAGCTGGAAGAAAGGAATCTGTGGGTGCTTTGTTTATCAAGCTTCGTCGAGCTGGAACAACCCCCAAAGAAGCGGCAAACTCGGAAGCGAAATTGCTACTTGTAAGTAAGTTGGCTGCTGTGAATGCTGTATTGAAATTTTTAGAAAAAGAAGAAATAGCAACACCGGTAACATGGGCCGAGGTCATCCTAAAATTACTATTCCTGACTTGGGGAAACGGAGCAGCTTGGAAGTTCTGATTTGGGTTCTTTTTTATCAAGGATTCAAGTTCACCCGCAAACCCAAAATAAAATGCCAAGGATTCTCTACTGAAAGCATCTACCGAACTAGGAAAGGATTTGTTCCAAGAGTAAACATTTTTTGAGGGATCAGCAAAATCCGTATAAAATTTTAAGACTGAACCCAAGTCATAACTACCGTCATTTTCATCCAAAACAGATACGAAGGATCCTCGATCCTCCTCTACAATCGAATTACCTACCTGCATAAAAAGAGAAGATAGGATGTCTTTAGCATGTAAAACGTTCGAAAAATGTCCCATAGCAACTGCACTTTTTACAGCCGCCCCATTTTCATCTTTTTTTGTCAAAATAGGAACAAGATTGGCAAGCTCGTCCCAATAAACAGGCGGATGAGTCACCCCATTTGCGTCAAGCATGCTTCTGTTGTAGTACATTACCAAAGGATCAACAGCAAGGGGAAAAGCCAAGATTCCTTTAGAAGTAAGAAAAACTTCTCCTGCTCCAACGAAGCTATCTTTAAATACATTTAGCGGGAAACTCTGATACGGAATAGTAAAAATCTTATCACTGTATTTGAACGCCAAATCATCAGAAATAAAAAACATATCCGGTCCGACACCTCCGGCTAGCGCCTCTAATAAATCATTATCGAATGTGTCTTTCGATTTTTCAACATACTTCACCACAAAAGTGGGGTTGGCTCGACCAAAATCATCCAAGAGTGAATTGACAATTTGCGCCTTCACTGTGCCCCATAATATAACCGTACCCTGCGCACCAGTACTATCTCCTCCTCCGCCTAAGGGTATCGCACCTGAAAACACGAGAACGCCCAAAATAGCGGAAACTAAAAACACGGCTATAATTATAATCTGAAATTTTCCTTTCATTCCATTAGATGTCTTTTTTCATAATATTTGTTGATAATTCTTCGGTCCAAATAAATATCGCGCGGCTTATTTGTTTTTAAATATTATACCATATTGATGCTCTCCCACTTCAATATTACGAAGCCAAACAAAACCTTTTTGCTCGAATAATAGACGCGCGTTATTAAGGGGGATAATCCCATCAATAAAACGTGAAGCGACTTTAGAATCGGGAGACCAATCAATAAGCAAAAGTTTACCATCAGATTTCAATATTCTCTGTGCTTCCTCAATGAACTTGTATTTGTCCTCTATCTGAAAAAGTATGTTGGATGCGACAATAGCATCCACTATTCCATCTTTTAGTTTAGTGCCTCCTATTTTTTCAACATCTCCCAAAATACATTCTAGGTTGTCTAAATGAGCTTCTTTCGCTTTATTTCTAATTGTAGTTAAAAAATCATTCTGCACTTCTAAAGCATAGACTTTTCCGTTGGGCACCATTTTTGCCAAGGGAACAGTATAAAAGCCCGAACCAGCACCCAGATCTGCTACTATCATATCCTCTCTCAAACCAAGAGCCTTTAAATTTTTTACCGGGTTAGTGAACATAAATGCATTTATATTATAATATAAAAGGATATTTTTACATAAAAAGTTATACACACTTGCCGTCAAAGGCCGCCTTTGACATAATAAACTAATGAGTAATAGAGACTATAAAAACTTTGCCCCTGGGAATATCTTACATATCTATAATCGTGGCAACAATAAAGAAAAGATATTTCTCGACGAACAAGATTATCAGGCTTTTCTTTTTAGACTTGGACTATGTCTTGGATTTAATGAAGAGGAATTGAATAAAGAAAAGTTAATTTCTATGCCCTACTCTAGAATCAGAATCACTGAAACAGAGAAAAATAATTTCAAACTTCATGCATTTTCTGTGATGTCTAATCATTTTCACTTGTTAATCGAACAAGCCGGGGATATTCCAATTTCAAGTTTAATGTTGAAACTGTGTACAAGTTATGCAAGATATGTAAACAAAAAATATAAGAGAATCGGACATGCATTTCAAGATAAATTTAAAGCTGTTTTAATCGAAAATGATCCTCAACTAATGTGGACATCTGCTTATATCCATATGAATCCAGTAAAAGACAAATTGACAAAAAATCCTGAAGAATATAAGTGGAGTAGCTATAACGATTTTGCCTCGAATAGAAATTTACCAATAGTCGATAAAAGGTTACTTCTTAGTGTGTTTGGCAACAAGAATAGTTTGATACAAGAGACGCTAAGTTTTAATGTCAAAGGCAGCCTTTGACATCACATCAGCCCTGAATTTGTCGTTGTAAACGTAGTTCACTTTTCTGAAAGGCCATTCATTTTTAATCCAATTACACACTAAATCGAAAAGGATTTGATATAATCCAATATCAAATGCATCCTGGGTTACCCACATGAAAACATCTGCATCAAAATTTGTACTTTTTGAGGGATAAATATAAATGCACCCCAAACATTTATTTTCCTCTACGTTTAATACTGTGTAGGTAAAGGATGTTCTGTTATTAAATTCTTTTTCGTGATACTTTAGATCTGATAAATCTTTCTCAAAAGTCATACTTTCTTCGGGCCATGAAGGATAGTAAATAAAGGAGCCCTTTAAAAGTTGAATACTGGACATGACAGCCTTATAATCCAAAGAACAGTGTCCTGGTCTCAAAGGGTAAATATGGAACAATTTGTTTTTGAGTTCTGAGGGAACTTTAAATTCATCTGAAACAAACTTTTTACTCATATAATTTATCTGTCAAAGGGCACCTTTGACACTTACTTCACGCACAAACAAGAGATGCAATGCTGTCCCCCGCGCGGAGACGCATGATAGTGATCCCTTGAGTTTGTCTGCCTAGGTTAGATATATCTTTCAATGCTGTTCTGATGACTTGGCCTTTTTTAGACATCGCTATTAATTCTTCCTCCTCGCCATTCAATACTTTGGCAACTATCAGCTTGCCTGTTTTTGGCGTTACTTTCGCGGTTTTAATGCCGGAACCGCCTCTTTTTTGCACTTTATATTCTTTAAGAGATGTCTTCTTACCAAAACCATTAGCAGACATGGTAAGGAATGCCCCTTCTTTATTGTCTTTTTTGACGACATCCACACTGATGACTTCATCAGTCTTGCCGAGCTTCATTCCACGCACGCCCCCTGCTGTTCTACCCATTTCTCTGATATCGGATTCCTTAAACCTTATAGCTTGTCCGCCACCCGTCGCCACCATCACTTCATCTCCTTTCTCGACTAGCAGAGCGGAAACAAGACTATCTCCCTTATCTAACCTGATAGCGATAATACCACTTCTTCTAACATCCTTGAAAGATTCTCCAGACATTTTTTTGGATGTACCATTTTTGGTAACTAGCATAAGAGATATTGGAGATTTTTTAAGTTCTTTGGGTAGGGGTAAAACGGAAGTAACCTTTTCATCGGTACCGAGTGCTAGAAAATTCATAATCGATTTACCCTTCGTGGCACGACGACCTTCCGGAATATCATACATTTTCATTTGGTAGACTTTGCCTAGGTTGGTGAAGAAAAGAAGATCGTTATGAGTAGATCCAGAGACTAGCATCGTCACAAAATCTTCTTCTTTAGTTTCAAGATCGACGACACCGACTCCCCCGCGTTTCTGTGAATGGTATTCAGATGGGTCAGTGCGTTTCACATATCCACCGGCAGTAAAAACAAGCACTGTCTCTTTGTCTGGTATTAAGTCCTCATCACTGATCTCCTTGTTGCCTCCTTTTACTATTTTGGTTCTCCTTTCATCCGCGTATTTCTCGCGAATTTCTTTCAATTCTTTTGAAATGACACCAAGTATTTTCTTTGGACTAGCTAAAAGTTCTTTGGTTTCTTTTATGAATTTCTGTTTTTCTTCGAGTTCATTTTCTACCGCCTTTCTCTCAAGCCCAGCAAGTTTTTGCAGCTTCATTTCAAGAATTGCAACAGCCTGTAACTCTGAAAACTTGAATTCCTTCATCAAGTTTAGTTTTGCGATTTGTCCATCTTTAGATCCTCGTATCACTGTGATGACTCTGTCTATTTTGTCGAGCGCTTTCTTTAAACCAAGGAGTATATGTTCTCGTTCCTCCGCCTTACGTAGATCGTATCCCGCTCTTCTTTTCACTACATCTTTTCGGTGCAAAACGAACAAGGAAAGGATGGATTTGAGTGAAAGGGTTTGGGGTACACCATCCACAAGTGCTACGGTATTGAAATTAAAATTTGATTCGAGTTGAGTATTTTTATAAATATAATTTAAAACCTTTTCGGGAACAGCGGTATTTTTCAGATCAATCGCAATTCTGATGTCTTTAGTCGATTCGTCTCGAAGCCCTTTAATGCCGTCCAATTTCTTTTCTTGCACCAACTCCGCGATAGACATTATCAAATTCGACTTGTTCACCCTGTAAGGAATAGAAGTAATAATAATTTGGGAATTGCCTTTTTGTTCCACTATCTCTGCCTCGCCACGGCAAACGACTCCTCCGCGTCCAGTACCGTATGCATGAAGCATGTCTTTGTAGTTGAAAGCAATTCCGCCAGTAGGAAAATCAGGGCCTTTAACAAATTGCATCAGATCCTCGGTCGTAGCGTCTTCATTGTCTATCAAGTGCATAGTGGCATCCAATACTTCCCCCAGATTGTGTGGTGGTATGTTTGTCGCCATCCCGACGGCAATACCAAGTGTTCCATTCAAAAGAAGCGAGGGAACAGCTGAAGGGAAAACAATCGGTTCCTTGCGTGTCTGGTCATAGTTGGGACGAAAATCTACTGTTTCTTTTTCTAAATCACGCAAGAGTTCGCTAGAAATTTTGGACATTTTTGCCTCCGTATATCGCATCGCGGCAGCACCATCTCCATCGATAGAGCCAAAATTGCCTTGTCCTAAAATCAGGGGATAGCGAAAAGAAAATTCCTGCGCCATGCCAACCATCGAATCGTAAACTGCCACATCCCCATGCGGATGATACTTCCCAAGCACATCTCCGACTACCGCGGCGGATTTTCTAAAACGAGATGAATAAGTAAGACCCATCTCGTGCATGGCAAATAAAATCCTGCGGTGCACTGGTTTTAGTCCGTCTCTCACGTCTGGTAATGCACGCGAAGTAATGACCGACATCGCATATGCCAAGTATGAGTCTTTCATTTCTTTTACGACATCGACTGAAATAATTCCGTCTGTACGTGGTGTTTCTACTATTGCCTCATCACTTTTTTTAGCCATATATTATTCTGTGACAGATTAATTAGCTTCTCCGCTGCTTTTATATTCTCCAACCAAACTATCTTTTAATACAGAAAACGGTTGTAAATCCTGTTTTATTTTTTCTTTCGTTTCGGGATCCGCCAAACTCTTTCCCAAACTCAAGACCCAAAGCATTACCATGATGATGCCTACCCCCAATATAGAGACGTGTAAAACATGTCTTCTGATTTCTTCCGGCTGTTTTCTTAAGTGATGAATTATTTTTTTCATATAATTTTATAACTTTATAAACTTGATAACTTTTAACTTGCCTTAAGCACGACCACCTCCCCTTCTTTACCCTCCAGGTCCTTTGATTTAAGCGTTAACTTGTCTACCATAGGAGCTTTTTCTTCGCCCATTTCTTTTAAGAAAATTTTTAAAGTAGCATCATCGTAACTCATCGGTATGATTAATTTGGCTTCAAATTCAAGCGCGAGCTTGGCGGCATCTTTAGCATTCAGTAAATTCATCCCCTTAGATACACTACTCCCGCCTATTGGCACAAAAAGAATGTCTGGAGTATCGATAGTTTCATGCGCCTCTTTGGAGATTTCCGGATTGGACAAAGCGCCCAAGAAAGCGACATTAATGTTGTCGAGAGAAAATGAATAAATGGTATTGATATATTTTTTATCAGCTATCAAGGCCTCGGACATCACTCCTTTGACAAAAACTTCTTTCACTTCGTAGTCTCCAGGACCGTTGATGACAAAAGGCATCCGCTCGCCATGGGTCACCTGCTCTACTCCATTATACAGAGGATGGTTGGTAGTGATAAAGGCAATGTCAGCTCCGAAATGAGCTGAAACATCTGATTTAGCATTTTTACTGACAGGATTGAAGGCCAGAACCATATCCCCCTGCCCAATCTTAAAAAATTGTTCTCCGAAATATGTTATTATCATTAGAGGCATTATAGCAAAAAATAAAATAAAAAACATCTTTCTGGGCAGAAAAATTTGCTTTTTGGAGTAATTGTAGTAAAATGTATTCAATATATTAAAAGCACGGATTTAGGGTAACCCTAAGGAGACTTCGGTCAAATTAGAACCTAAACCTTATATCCGCTTAGGGCAACTAAAAGACATATGTGCCCGCTGGCGGATTTTTTTGTGAAATTTATGATTAAAGATAAAGAAGAAATAGTAGTAGAAAACCCAGTTTTGAAGTCTATCGTGGACAGAAGCGCTACTAGACCTGAGGTAGATTCATTAGTAGAAGGCCCTGTTATTCTAATTGAAAAATCATTAGTCTTCGTCGATTTGTCGCCTTTTGGTACCGGTATTATTTATGGACGTGAATTTATAAACGCCAAAGATATTATCAAAAAAATAAGTCTAGGCGATATTATAAAAGCAAAAGTAGTTGATACAGAAAATGAAAATGGCTACATAGAACTTTCTCTTAAAGAAGCCAAGCAAGCGCTCATTTGGAGCGAAGCGGAGAAAGCCATCAAGGCGAAAACCGTCTTTAATCTAGAAATAAAAGACGCAAACAAAGGCGGACTTATTTTAGATTGGCAAGGCATTCAAGGGTTTCTGCCTGCTTCTCAGCTGAAGGCTGACCATTATCCTCGGGTGCTTGATTCAGATAAAGACAAAATCCTGAAAGAATTGAAAAAACTTGTCGGCGAAAAAATTTCTGTAATGATTATTTCGACCCTGCCAAAAGAGGGCAAACTTATTTTCTCCGAAAAAGACAATAATCCAGAAGAGAAAAAAGAAATCTTAAGTAAATACAATGTAGGTGATGAATTAGAATGCACCGTTGCCGGGATAGTGGATTTCGGCGTATTCTTGAAATTGGAAGATGGGCTAGAAGGACTCGTGCACATATCCGAGCTTGATTGGGGCCTCGTAGAAGACCCCCGCAATATGTTTAAGGTAGATGATAAAGTCCGCGCCAAGGTCATAGAAATAAAAGATGGCAAAATATCGCTTTCAATCAAGGCACTGAAGGAAAACCCTTGGACAGAATATGAAGGAAAATTAAAGAAAGGCGACATAATCAAAGGCGTTGTAATTAAATACAACAAACATGGCGCCCTTGTATCTATCAAGGAAGGTGTAGCCGGGCTTGTTCACAATTCTACTTTTGGCGGAGAATCAAAACTTCGCGAAAAATTAGAACTCGGTAAAAATTACAATTTCCAAATCACTTTGTTTGAACCAAAAGAACACAAGATGACTTTGATTTACTTAGAGTAGACGAAAAAACGGACGCCAGGCGTCCGTTTTTTTTAACTAAACCTTAGCTAGAGTTGGAATTTTAACATTTTCTCCGATAGCGTCCATCACTTTCATTACTTTTTGCGCATAGTTTGGAACAATGGAAGGAGGATTATATTTTTGAAGTATCTCTTTGGTGGTTTTACCGGCGTAATGATGGTCAGTGTTCGGGTTGTTACCACCTAGGTTCATGGCCACTATCTCTATAGCCTCTTCTTTTGAGTCAAAGTCAATCTTGCAAGAACCCCAACCCATAAAACTATGAGTTGCCTTTTTACAAGCAAACTTGCCCCCAGTAGACTCGATAACGGAAATCGCAGGCAACAGACGCCAGTCAATATCATTCTTTTCGGCTTCGATGACCATCTTCATACCCATACCTTCAAGCGGCATATCGTATGATTTGAAGTAGCTATCAATAGCTTTCGCTTTTTGAGCTCGAGCTTCTTCTAAATCTTTAGCTTTCTGGTCCATAACCTGGTTAAAGGCCAATATACCATTAGCTTCAATATTTTCTTTTTCTACAAATACAGTTCCAAATGTCTCCTTTACGTTAACCTTTAATGTATCTATGTTTCCTAAAGGTATAGTTCCAGCCACTAAAGGCAAAAACATAACAGACTGAGCGAACCGTATTAAATTGTTTTTATTCATGGTTCGGTTTTCCTCACCATAACCCTGAGTTTTTTATCGAACGGGTCATATTAGAGCGGTATATGCTCCGCCAACCTCTAAACTGCAATTTCCAACTTCTACTGAAAAGGCCCTTATTAATTGGTCTTTCAACCTATTACTAAGGACATACTTACATATTAGCATATTCTAAGAAAGATGTCAATAGTTAGACAATGTTTTACCTATATGTCAAGGTAAAAATACCTTGACATATAAGGGTTTTATTAAATAGATCTATTGACAAATAAGGATGGAATTGGAATAATTTGACTACTCTTGATATAAACTCAACGTAAAAACCAAGAACCATTCTCCTGTTTGCAAAAGGAATCCAAATAAAGTAGCATAGAACCATGCATTCTAATCTAAAAAAGGAAATCGGGGAGATGGTTCAGGCACTCAAAGAAGAAGAAAAAGTCAATTTGGCAAGGCAAATTGAAGAAAATTGGGATAAAACATGTCTGGAATACTCGAAAAGTATAAATACGTACTACCCTGATAGGCCAATGGAAAAAATACTAGAGAGGGCTTTTATTTCTGAACTCAAAAGAATCGATTATTCCAACACTCAAAGTGAGAAAATAGTAGATTATCTAAAAAAGCATCGCATACTGCAAACGGGTCCTCATGTATTTTCTTGTGTAAATGTACCTCGATTCTTTTTCGGCAATTGGCTTGCCTCCCTTTCTCTTCTGGGGAATCAATTTTACCCGGTCGCTATGTTTTCAGGAATTCCCTTTTCCAACAAAACTCGGCCAGGACGAATATGTTATGAAGGGGTCGAAATAAACCTTATACCATCCACAATGCAAGACGCTCTGGTGTATAGAAACATTATTCCGGTAAAAATGACGCATGAAATAAAAAAATTACCTGATGAAATAAGAAAAAAATTACCAGAAGCAAAAGTAGGTAATTCGTACACCAAATGGGCTAGCCAATCTTCCAGAAAAATAGAAGAAAAAAAATTGAACGGCCAAGCTGTTTTTTTTGATTTTAATGAAGTGGTGTCAAATTACTTAATTTTAGCAATAGAGGAATCGGAGCATCCGATAAGTAAAATGCTTTTCTCACCGAAAGAACGCAAATTCGCTATAAAAAGCTTCAGAGATGTAGTATTTTTTTATGCTCCTGTTAAAAAAGGAAAATATGAAGAAATGGAAAATTTCTATCTGAGAGATGGGTACTTGGAAGGCATGAGCAGAAGAATAGAACTGAAACCAGAAATTTTGAAAAAAGAATTGAGGGGTAAATTTTGCCCGGGTATGATTATAGGGTTTTTCATCATCGCTTTTTTAAACCGCTTTAGGTGCTTCGGTTCTTTTGCACAACCTGAATATATGTCTTTTTATAGAGATGAGCTCGCCAAACTCCCCTTCCTGAAGAAATATCAAATTCATAAGGCCCCTTTAGGGATATTTACAACAGGCGGATTCCCCGGAAATGTTGACTTGCGTGCTCTGGACATAAAAGACGAGACAGAGATATTAACAAAATATAAAAATATTTTATTCGGTGAAACTTCACTTGCAATAAAACACACCTTATTGCACAAAAATTACAGTATGAATTTAATTAGAAAATAATGCGACAAAATGACTTTATAAAAAAAAAGAAAGTTCATTTGATAGGAATAGCCGGGAGGGGTATGTCAGCTTTGGCTTTAATGTTAAAACAAAAAGGATTTATCGTAAGCGGATCAAATAGTAGCTCATCGCATAATCCATTCGTAAATTTCCTTAAAAAAAACGGCATAAAAAATTTGGCCTTTGGTTATTCACCCTCTAATATTTCAAAAGACACTAGTTTTATAGTCATAAGTAAACATGCCACACTTATACCCGAAGAAAATGAAGAAGTAGCACATGCTTTTAAATCAGGAATCAAGATACAGTCTCTGCCGGAAGCTCTCGGAGAATTGGCAAAGAAAACCGAGAATACAATAATAGCTGGAAGTTTTGGAAAATCAACCACGACTTCCCTTCTGGCCTGGTGTTTAAAAAAATCTAAAAAAAACCCGTCGTATTTTATCGGAGCAATACCTTTCGGGTTTAAGACAAACGGCCATTTGGGGGAAAGCAAACATTTTATTATCGAGGGTGATGAATACCCTTCTTCCAATTGGGATACTAGATCTAAATTCCTTCATCTACGTCCTAGAAATGTAATCCTGATTTCGGCGGAACATGACCATGTAAATGTTTTTCCGACCGAAAAAGACTATATCAGGCCGTACAAAAAACTTATTTCTTTATTGCCTAAAAATGGCATTCTAGTCGCAGCCAAAGAAGGGAAAAACATAGGTGAAGTGATAAAAAACGCTAAATGCAAAGTAGTTTATTATGGGTTTGACAAAAAATCTACTTGGCATCCGGAAAATATAACATACGGCCAAATTACTTCTTTTGATTTATTCAAAGGGAAAAATAAAATAATTAACTTGAGAACTATCTTGTTGGGAAATCATAATATCGAAAATATAGTAGGGGTCGGGGCATTCCTTCTCCAAAGGAAACTAATAACGCCGAAAGAATTGCAAAAATCAATCAAAAGCTTCAGAGGCGTATCCGGCCGGCTTGATTTAAAAACAAAAAAATCTTCCGTACTGGTATACGAGAGCTTTGGTTCATCATACGGCAAGGCCAAAGCAGATTTTAATGCTATCAAATTGCATTTTCCAGACAAAAGAATTGTCACAGTATTCGAACCGCACACTTTCAGCTGGAGAAATAAAAACACAATCCACTGGTACGATAACGTTTTCGAAGATAGCAATAAAACAATAATCTTATCTCCGCCAGAACATGGCAAAAACACACATGAACAAGTAATCCTGGAAAAAATTTTAAACCGGGTAAAAAAATACAAAGAAAATGTTTACGGAGCGGTAAACAAAAAAGAAGCACTTGCGAAATTGCATGAAATAGTAAAAGCAGATGATTTAATAATTCTTATGTCTTCCGGGAATATGGATGGGTTGATTGAAAAAGTTCCAGCCTGGGTGGAAAAGAAATTCCCTAAATAAATTATTTATGCAAAAAAGCTTTTTGCAGTTCTTCCGTGTCGTTGAAATAATTTTTCACTCCCTTTATTTCCTGGTAGTGCTCATGGCCAAAACCAGCCACCAGAACTACATCTCCTTTCTTGGAAAGCTCTACGGCTTCTGCTATAGCCAAGCGACGATCTAATATGGTTATAACTTTGACTGATTCTTCATGGGTCAGATCATCTTTCATTCTTTCTATGATAGCATTGGGATCCTCGCTTCTAGGATTGTCAGAAGTGAAAATAGCGACGTCGGACAAGCTCGCTCCTATTTTGCCCATCATGGGACGCTTCACGGGATCGCGATCTCCTCCACACCCAAAAACAGAAATTATTCTGCTATTTTTCGGCTTTACTTCTTTTATAGCCAAGAGAATATTCTTCAGAGCGTCTGGTTTATGAGAATAGTCTACGACAGCGAGAACGCCGTCAGGCGATGTAAAATGATCAAATCTTCCGCGTGGGGGTTCTATCGTTTCTATTATTTCTTTAACCTTCCTCATATCAAAACCTAAAAGTTTGCACGCGCTCCATACTCCGAGCAGATTGTAGGCATTAAACTTGCCCAGTAGTTTCGACTTCACTTTTTCTCCGTTAAAATCTAGCTCTAACCCTTCGATATCTAACTTCAGAATTTTACCGTGAAAATCTCGCCAATCTGGAATTTGTTTGCCATTTGGAAACTCCAACTCTAGGTCGCTGAATCCATATAAATATTTCTTTGCCTTTATATTCTCTACCATCGGTACGCCATAATTATCGTCAACGTTGGAAAGGGCAAAGGCGTCCTTCGGTAGTCTTTTGAAAAATTTCTTCTTTGCTAAAAAATAATTTTTTATAGTTTTATGATAATCTATGTGGTCTTGTGAAAGGTTTGTAAAAATACCGCCAGAGAATTTTATGCCAGCAAGCCTGTTCTGGTCTTCTGCAATGGAACTAACCTCCATGAAAACATATTCGCATCCTTTTTCGAACATCTCTTCTAACAACTTTTTTAATTTGGAAAGATCAGGTGAAGTTGCTGGTCCTTTTTCAGATGATGGCTTTATTTTTCCAGCGATTATGTTTTCGACGGTACTTAATAACCCAGCTTTATATCCTAGGGCAGTCGTTATCTTGTAAAGAAGAGTCGCAGTGGTAGTCTTTCCGCTGGTACCTGTCACACCTACAATCTTCAAATTTTTATAGGGGTTACGGAAAAAATTAAAACCTATCAAATTATTGATAATTCTCCTTCTTATATTTTTATAATTGTATCTAACTACCATATTTTTATATATTAACATGCAGAACAATTAATAATAACCTATCATCAATTCTTTCTGTGTTCCTTTTTTATTTTCCAATACAAGCTTTCGGTGCCGGGTTCCCCTGTCGTTTGTCTCATTAATTTTGCTGGATATTTTTTATTTACCCTCGCTATTTTCTTTAGTATTATTTTTTCTGTATTAAGATTTAATAGCACAGACATTTCCATTGCATAAATTAGAACATCAGCTAACTCTTTTTTAATCTCTTCCATTTTTTCTTTATTCTTTTTGATTTCTTCTAGTGAAAGGTTTTCCCATTGAAATATTTCAAGAAGTTCTGCCCCCTCAATCATGATAGATTTGGCTACATCCGAAGGCCTCAAATTATGCCAATTCCTGTCTTTCAAATGTTTGTAAATTTTTTTCTCTAGTCCTCTCATATTTTTCATATTTCTCGTGACACTTTGTATATCCTTCATGCTTTCACAATAATATCACAAATTAACTCATATTACAAAATAAGACGACCGCATTGTTTTATAGCATTAAAATATAAAAAATAAAAGAAGATCATTTTAAACCAAAAACTTTGCGTAGGTTCTCGTCATGGTCTAACTTTTCTACAACCATATACCTAATATTTTTGCCAAAAGACAAGTCAGTTTTTAAAAGTTCAATAAAATCGGCACAATCGTAAGGATAGATCCAGACACTTCTCTGGAGTTGAGTAAATCCAAAATCTTTTATTTCCATACGCAAAAGATTTCTCTTATACCTAGTGCGCTCCCAGACATCAAAAATAACTACACGCCACTTGCCGTCCCATTTAGGTTTTTTTCTTTCCGTGACCTGATAGTAAAGCAACTTGCGCTCCCCTTTCTTGGTTAATGAAAGAAACTGTATACTATCTTGAATTTTTATCTGAAGAAAACCGTCTTTGATTAATTTTTGTGCTTTTTGATTTAAATAGTGTTTAAGATTATATTTCTTCTTGCGTTTCAAAAACGGTTTCAATACTTGAAGCGCATTTGGCGCAAGCACAGCAATGGACAGAACACCTGCGATGGCAACTGTCATTAGAATAATTCTCCTAAAATCAACTTTTTCCTCCATTGTTTATATTATACTACAAAATAAGACGACCGCATTGTTTTATGGCATATTAGATTACCTACTGTTATGAAATAACCTAACACAGTCTGCTCTCATAAAATTTTTTACCAATTCAATTTTTTCTGTTGATTTTTTAAAAATTTCACTACAGGGAATGTCTATGGTACGCTAAAGATAGTTAGTATTTACGTTTTTCTTTTTATACTCCTTCATGTCTTGATACCTTGCTCCATAGACCACTCCTTTTAATCTTGCAAACACGGCAACACTCGCGCACATGGGACAAGGTTCGTGAGTCGTATAAAGTATGCAGTTCTTGAGATGACGCTTCTTCAGAATTTTACTAGCTTCAATGATCGCCAGTGTTTCAGCATGAGCAATTGGGTTTTCGTCTCGCTTGCTACGATTACTGCATATCGCCAAAATTTTATCACCTTCTATTAAAACTGCCCCGACTGCGTAACCCCCCCCCGACGGGCAATACTGGCTTCTTTAATGGCTAATTGCATGAATTTTTTCTTCGGCTTTATCATTTAGACATATCTAACCCTCTAAAATTAATTTACCAAAGATTTCCGATGTTGCAGAGCGTTTATGAGTCCACATTTTTTGTATTTATAGACTTCTCCAGTAGATGGATTGATGGCTCCGCAGGGACATGGATCATTGCGACCAATGTCTAGTTCTTTTTCAATTGACTTTTTTGAGTCAGAAAATTCCTCCGGCTCGCTGTGACTTACAATTAAAGTCTGTTTGGGTGTATTGCTTTCTGTCTCTGGGCGAACATCGGTGTTTAAGGTCTGAACGAGCGACAAAACCTGTTCCTTAAAAACCTCCTCCATTTCTCTAAACATTTGCAAACCTTCTTTTTTATACTCCACGATTGGCTCTCGTTGACCATAGGCACGCAAATTAACCGACGAACGAAGATAATCCATCGCCTCCAGATGTTCCATCCAAAGAGTATCCGTGGTATAAAGAGCTATTCTTCTAATGGTCTCAAAAAAAGCATCATTGCCTAATTTTGCTTTTTTTTCTTCAATTACTTTTTCTAGCTTATCTTTCTCTTCCCTATTTTCTAATGCTTGCTTTAATAAATTTTCTATCTCTTCTTTATTGGAGCGCATCATTTTTTGACGTCTTTCATAAATGATTTTACGTTGATGATTCATTACATCGTCGTACTCGAGTGTATTCTTTCTAGCA
Source organism: uncultured Candidatus Saccharibacteria bacterium (assembly GCA_964362545.1). Lineage (GTDB taxonomy): Bacteria > Patescibacteriota > Minisyncoccia > Phycocordibacterales > UBA9973 > UBA9973. The sequence goes on along the minus strand of CAYIEM010000014.1, from coordinate 1,072 downwards.
TCAAAATGAAAACCCTCTATTTTGGCCTGAGCGCCTTCGAGAGACTTGTTGATGAAGCGATTCTCGATGGGAGTATCTTCGGGAATACCAAAACGCCCCATCATAGTTTTTATTCTCTCTGAACCGAATACCCGCATTAGATCATCTTCAAGGGAAACATAAAACTGAGTCTCCCCGGGATCTCCCTGTCTACCTGAGCGACCCCGAAGTTGATTGTCAATCCTACGCGCTTCATGTCGTTCGGTACCCAACACAAAAAGCCCCCCTACTTTTTTTACGAATTCATACTCTTCCTTTACTATAGGATTGCCTCCGAGTTTTATGTCAATTCCACGACCTGCCATGTTTGTAGCTATAGTCACTGCCCCTCTTCTGCCAGCTTGAGCAATTATCTCACCCTCCCTTTCATGATTCTTGGCATTTAGGATGGTATGTCGCACTCCTTCCTGTTTTAAATAAACGGATAAAAGTTCGTTTCTCTCTATAGAAATTGTGCCTATCAGTACCGGCTGACCTGCCTGATTTAATTCCTTCACTTTTTTAGCAATAGCTTGGAATTTTCCTTTTTCGGTTTGAAAAATCAAATCAGAGTGGTCAAGTCTTATCACAGGACGATTGGTTGGTATTACTACCACATCCAAACCATAAACTTTTAAAAATTCTTCAGACGAAGTCTCGGCTGTACCTGTCATGCCTGATAATTTTTTATAGAACCGGAAATAATTCTGAAAAGTGATGGAGCCGGAAGAACGAGTTTCTTTCTCTATTTTCACACCCTCTTTCGCTTCTATGGCCTGATGAATTCCCTCACTCCACCTTCTGCCAGGTTGAAGACGTCCGGTAAATGGATCGACTATTATCACCTCTCCCTCTTTGACAACGTAATCTCTATCACGCTCAAATACAGCCTGCGCTTTTACCGCCGTTTCCAAATGATGGACATATTTGATGCCTTTTTCGGTATAAATATTTCCTACACCAAGCAATTCTTCTGCTTTGCTTATACCTACATCTGTTAACGTTATCGCTTTTAATTTTTCATCTACCTCATAATCGGTATCTCGCTTCAGCT
>CAYIEM010000013.1:0-22577 GCA_964362545.1 uncultured Candidatus Saccharibacteria bacterium | reverse complement strand
ATCTTTTCCAAGATGTTCCGCGCTACCAACGCCAAACTGCTCAGCCCCGATGGTATTGGTCTCGGACTCTACATCAGCAAATCTTTCCTAGAATTGCTTGGCGGTTCTATCTCCTTTACCTCTATACCGGATCAGGAAACAGTTTTCACCATTCGTTTGCCGCATGGTCTCCAATCTTCAGGGAAACAAGTTTAGGTTCCAAGAACATTTTACTATTCATACCGATTTTTGGTATATTAAATACGTATATATGACAAAATACATTTTAAATTCTGGGGGTATAAGAAATAATCCTGAAGGAGGAAAGAAATTTTTTGCAGAGATGGTAAGAGGATTAGGGATTAAACCCAGAATTCTTTTTTGTCTTTTTGCTTACCCGCGCGGAGATTGGGAGAAAAAATTTATTAAGACAGAAGAAAAAGTGCCTGAATTTTATCCGAAAGATGTCAATCCGGTTTTCAGTTTGGCCCTTCCGGAGATTTTTGAACAACAGATAAAGGATACGGATATTGTGTACATTTATGGTGGAGATGATCATTTACTTCAATATTGGTTAAGGAAATTCAAGGTTCCAGAGATCTGGCAGGGAAAAGTAGTAGCTTCAAATTCAGCCGGTTCGGATGCTTTAGTAAGAAATTTTTGGGCTTCTGATTGGAGAAAATGTATGGATGGACTCGGCATATTGCCAGTAAAATTTTTTCCTCACTTCCGTTCCGCTTATGGTAATTTAGATCCTCGTGGGCCGATCGATTGGCAAAAGGCGCACAAAGAACTGGAAGAATACGGAGACAAAACATTACCCATCTACGCCCTAAAAGAAGGGGAATATGTCGTCATCGAACAATAGCCCTGCAAGGAAAGTCTTAATCAGAAGAACCAATATTATATAATGGAAAATACAGAAAATAGATTGCTACCTTCATTAATAGAAAGAGAATGGCCTATAAATTTTGATTACATTATTATCGATTTCGATAGCACCCTTGTTAAGCTGGAGGCTTTGGACGTATTGTGTGAAATAGTATTAAGAGATAATCATGATAAAAAGGAAGCTGAAAGAATCATGCAGGAATTCAAAAATATCACAGAACAGGGCATGACTGGCAAAATTACTTTCGATCAGTCGCTTGCCCGAAGGATGGAAATGATAGCCCCGACACGCGCGCAAGTGGGGGAAGCGGCCAAAATAATCGCTGACAGCATCACTGAGTCGTTTTTAGCCAATCGAAAGTTTTTTTCTGACAATAAAAACAAAATTTTCATAATTTCCGGAGGATTTACGGAAATGATGTTGCTCGCTATCAAGAAATTAGGTTTGAAAAAAGAAAATGTATATGCTAATGACTTCATATATGATAGTTTGGATAAAGTGATAGGGGTGAATACTGAAAAATTGACAGCTCAGGAGGGTGGTAAGGCAAACAAATTTAAAGAACTCGGATTACAGGGGAGGAGTGTCGTTATCGGTGATGGATTTACAGATTTTGAAATTAAAGAGATAGGCGGAGCGGACGCTTTTATTGCCTTTATCGGAAATGTAACAAGGGAAGCTGTCGTTGATACTACCAAATTAATAGCGAGATCGTTCGAAGAAATGCTTCAGATACTTCAAACTACGTAACCAAACTAATTCCTACATTATTTACCTCAGAATCTGGTATAATAATGGATTATGATACCAACCATAAAAAAAGCGCAGGAAATTTTAGAAAAACACGTCAAGAACGAATATCAGCTTCATCATGCCTCGATGGTGGCGACGGCGATGGAAGGCTATGCGAAAATTTTCAATGAAGATGGTGATTTGTGGTATATCACGGGACTTCTCCATGATATTGATTTTGAAGAGTATCCGGATGCGCACCCAGCCAAGTCGTTAGACTGGTTCAAAGAATGGCAATACCCCGACGAACTCATGCATGCGGTTGAAGCTCATGCCTATGGGTATCATGATTTCAAAACATTGCCTAAAACGAAGCTTGCCTCGGCGCTTATCGCTTGTGACGAGATAAGCGGGATTTTCTATGCCTATAAAAAACTCAATCCGGTGCCGTATGGAGAAATGAAAGTAAGTTCCATTAAGAAAAGACTGGCCGAAAAAACTTTCGCGGAGAAAATAGACCGTGGCACTATCAATTTCGGTTGCGAACATCTGGGTGTACCGCTCGACGAGCATATTGGGAACCTAATAAACTTTTTCAAAGTTTTATGATACTGTATTACATATGAAAATTCTTGTAACCGGTGGGGCTGGTTTTATAGGGGCTAATTTAATAAAAAAACTTTTAGATGAAGGGCATGAAATTGTATCAATAGATAATTACTCAACAGGGTTGAAAACCAACCACCAACATGGTGCAAATTATGTCGACGCAGATATTAGAGAAATTGACGATTATTCAAAATACGGGAATTTTGATATTACTTTCCATTTAGCCGCTATCGCTAGAATTCAGCCTTCCTTTGATCGTCCTTTGGATTATTTTATTACCAATGCTAATGCCACTTTTAAAATAGCAAACTATTGTTCGAGAAGTAATATTCCGTTGATTTATGCCGGCAGTAGTTCTCATCATTCCGGTAAATTTAAAAATCCTTATACCTTTAGTAAAGACACAGGAGAAGAAATAATTAGACTATTCCAGAATATTTATAGGTTAAAAGCTTCCATTGCAAGATTTTATAATGTATATGGTCCGTATCAACTCAAAGAAGGAGGTTATTGTACCTTGATAGGAATTACGGAAAAATGTGTAGAGAATAATGTACCATTAACGATTTATGGAGATGGAAACAAACGCAGAGATTTTACTCATGTCGAGGACATAGTCAATGCTCTCTGTTTAATAAAGGACAAAAAAGCATGGGGGTATGTTTTTGAATTAGGTAGAGGGAAAAATTATTCCATAAAAGAAATTGCTGAAACTTTTGGAGTGGAAGTGGTGTATGCGTCGGATAGACCCGGAGAAACACAAAATACTCTATGTGCTGACACTTTAGCTAGAGAAATATTGGAGTGGAAACCAGAATTAGATGTTAAAGATTATATAAGAAATTTTCTGAGGGACAGGAAATAATTACAAAATTTTAATGACCTAGATTATCGAATCATATCTTCTGATATTCTCCAGTCAGGGGTTGGTAGGTCTTTGCCCCAATTCCAGTGATGAATTTGTTGCTCGCTTTAGACAGCCTGATAGGGATATAAGGATTTCTATCCATGTAAAAATGGATGATGGATCGCTTGGGATATTTGAAGGATACCGAGCTGAATACAACAATGCTTTGGGACCTTATAAGGGCGGCATCAGATACCATCCAAATACGGAAGTAAACGAGGTCAAAGCCTTGACGGAAGACTGGCGGAAAACGAAATCCTGGCAGCCGGGGTGGGAATATGATATTATTTAGCCATGATTTCTCAAAAGCTGGCATACAAAATTACCTATGGAGGATGGTACCAGCGAACCACACTTCACTTGAGCGAAATATATGATTTATTTAATCACGGAGTATCTAACTTAAATCTATCTAAAGAGAAATTAAAAAATTTTCAATCGGGACTCGACTTGAGTTCTGTATCTCGCGAATCCGGGGATCTTGAGTATATAAAGGCCACTACGGCCTCCGGAATCGAAATTCGCTACTACGAAGATGGGTTGTATATTTTGGAAATCAGCACTAATCCCAACAATCTTTCTATATCCCAGCGGCAACTCGAGGAATATTTCCAAGAAAAGTTTAGTCCTGCGATTTCATATATTTTTTCGCTTGGCGCTCCGACTCCAAAGGTACTGGCAAACATAAAGACCAGTCATCCTATCGTCGTAAGCGTTTTCAATAAAGGAGGCAAGGTTTTTGTTCCGGATGAATCCATATTCGGAGAAGTTTATACTAAGATATCGAGCGATACTATTACAGTTTTCAAAACACCCCAGTATATTTTTATAAACACCCCAAAAGAGTCGCACATATCTTTGACAGATCTTATCGAGATGCAGATTTTCTTTAGGGAGTTCAAGGATCAGCTTGGAAAATATTTGACTATCCACAGAAACATATGGGAAGAAATTTCGGAAATCAAAGAAGCGAAAGTCGTAAAGGGCAAGGATGTAGATGGCATAAGGGGCAGACTAGACGGATACCAGAAGACCATCAGTCTCATCAGCAATCGCATAAATCAGATGGGTTCATATATAAACACTCGTTCCTCTATTGCGAAGGATTTAAAAATTGAGAAAGAATTGATTTCTCTTTTCGAGTATAAGTTTGAAACCCTGACAGATACCTTGTCGTACATAAAAGAGATCTGGAAAATGACTGGTGACTATTTATCTTCCGCAATAAACAATCTTGTGGAAATAAAAAACCAAAGTACAAGCAACAACTTAAAAACGCTCCAGACTATCACGAGTATCGGAGTCATTTCCGGGGTAATCGGATATTTATCGGCCAGCAAACTGCCAAGTATCAGCCGAGATGGGGCTATTTATTTCATTATCCTGTTTTGCCTTACCTGGTCTATGAACTTCTTTCTTTCCGAGAAGTATAAGAACAAAAAATATAGTCTGAAATTTGGAGATCGGGCCTCAAATTTATAAAAAGTTAAAACATAGATCTGAAAGTATGACAGAAGAAGAAAAGGAAAAATTAAAGAAGAAATTAACAAGAGAACAGTACAGAGTTATGGTGGAAAAGGGCACCGAGACCCCATTCATCGGGAAATATGTGAAGGAATCAAAAGACGGTACCTATGTTTGCGCGCTTTGTGGTAACGGGCTTTTTTCCTCGGATGCGAAATTTGACTCCGGTACCGGATGGCCTTCTTTCGACGATGCGATCCCGGGAGCGATTAAACAAATAGAAGATAATTCTCTAGGTATGCAAAGGACGGAAATATTGTGTGCCAAATGTGATTCGCATCTGGGGCATGTCTTTAACGATGGTCCGACTGAAACAGGCAAAAGATATTGTTTGAATTCGGTGTGTTTGGATTTGGAAGAGAGATATAAAGGAAAATATGACATTACAAATACCATTCAGTAATTTACATAACAAAATTATTTTTTGTTTTCTAACTGTAACCTATATTTGTCTTAGTTGTTCTAATAAGAAAATCACTTGTAGGTTTTACATTACAAAAATGTTGTGGTTGAAAACAACAGGTTCGGACGTTGTTTTTAGAAAATCTTTTGTCTATAATCAGTAGATGGGAGATATCAAATTCAAGAAAGGCAAAAACCGCAATATAAAATATTCAATTGGATATATAGCTCATCGAGAGAAAATAGTAGAACAAACTCTGCAAAAAAGAATTAAATATAGGGGAATACTTCAAAAACACCTAAAACAGTTTTATGGTCATGGTTTGCTGAAATCAAACGAGTTACGAAACTTGAAGGAGGTTAACTTTATTCTTTCTGGATCTAGGGGTGGTAGTAGCGTTGTAGTTGATATTCTCAAACAACAAGCATGTACTGCCAGCAGTGTTGGAAAAAAGATACTTTCAATTCCTGGAGAAGAAAAACCTTATATGGAAATCGCGAAACTCACGCCACCATTTAAAGATTTTATTTCGGATAAATTAAATGAAAGTCATGCAAAAAGTGAAAAAGCAGATATTTTTCTTTCTGAACTTACTTCTGAAATAGGATGGCCACTAAAAAAAACTACAGATTTGAGAGGTTTTGCGATTACTATATACGGCAGGTTGCTAATGCAATGGCCAAGTGTAGATTTTGGCGCTCCCGAGAGTGCGATCAAAAAGATCGAAAAATCTATAAAGAAGGCTAGTAAAATAAATAAAGATGTACTGACTTACGATAGCGAAGTTTCCTCAGATATTATTTTAATGAAAAAGATTAAGAATTTTTTCCCTGATATTGATTTAAAATTTTATGATAGAATGAACAACTTACATGATATATCCAGCGGTCAACTCTACTCAAAATACCAATATTTCATCGAGGAGCCTCCTTTTATTATTCCTTCCCCTTGGCATTTTGTTACAACGGATGAGCTTGCCCAAGGGATACTCATTCTAAAAGATCCTTCCGATGCATGGCGAATTCCTTTTTGGAAAGAACTTCTGAAAGGGATTCGAATTTCCTGGACACATTTAACCCGAAATGCTTACGAATCTATTAATGGTCTATGTGACGGATGGAAGTTTCCTTATGGTTACATAACAACCAAGTCTCCAAAACCGCTTCAAGTTAAGGGATACACTAACCCCAAAATGCCCTGGACAAAGTGGTATGCCAAGTATTCTACCTCGGATGAAGTATGGAAACTGCTTTTAAATAAAAAACCTGTAGACTTGGAACGGATAGCCAGAGAGCAGTGGGTAAGCGCTCACCAAGCAATAATTGACGAAGTAGGTGGGGATAAACATTATTACCGAATAGCAGATAAAAAAGACAAGAAAAAAATAGGATTTGAGTGGTTAAGGTCAAAACCGAATGAAGCCTTTGGACAAATTTGTGACATGTTTCAGATAGAATTGTCATCTTCATTAAAAGAAGCAGTGGAAAAAATTACGACTCGTGCAGTACAGGTTACACCCGGAAGTAGTATGAATGCAGACAGGTGGAAACATTCACAGAATTATGACAAAATTATCTTGCAAGTTAAAAGTTATCCAGTTGTGAGATTATCTAAAATTTTAGGATACCCGCTGGATAAGATTTAATATGTCTCGATCTATTTTATTAAAAGATAAAGGTTTCTCCCTTAAAGAAGTGGTTATGTGCTCTCCCGTAACTGAGTATTTCTTGGTGGACGACAAGCTGAAACACAACATTACAGAAAATGCAGATAAAAAAGGAGCCATTGCTCAGCATAAAAAGCTTGTGAGATTAATAGAGAAATCAGGAGTAAGGGTCCTTTTAATTAAAGAATTACCAGGACATCCTAATTCTGTTTTCGCAAAAGATACGGCGGTGTCAACTCCACGCGGTTTTATTAAACTTCGTATGGGGATTCGTAGTCGAATAGGTGAAGAGACTTGGATGCGTGACTACTTGCGTGGAAAAAAAGTTCCAGAATTTGCTTCCATTACAAAACCGGGCACAGCTGAGGGTGGAGACGTAGTATTTGCTGGGCAGGTAGCTTTTGTAGGAATTTCATCTCGTACCAATAAACATGGCGCATTACAAATGAAAGATTTGCTTGAGAGAAATGGGTTTGAAGTCCGAACCTTCAAGGTTCCTCATCCTTTTTTACACCTAGGTGGAGCTATGAGTTTCATTGGCGAAAACACGATTTTGTGTGTAGAAAAAATCTTCCCTATAAATTTTTTCGCCGGATTTAAAACAGTCGTGATACCAAACAATGGTTTTGTCAGCGGAAATGTCATCACGCTTAATAATAAACGCCTGATCGTAAGTGACAACAACCTGATTGCTATACAAAAATTAAAAAAGGCTGGTTTTGAAATTTTTAAATGTTGTTTGTCGGAATTTATAAAAGGCACGGGCGGTCCAAGTTGTCTTATTATGCCAACTTTCAGAAAGTAGACTGGCTGGTTAGAAGCTTCTTTTTTGTATTCCTATATTTTTTGTGTGGGGAATTTTTTGACCATTCTTGCTTATATCACAAATTAGATGATATCTTTTAAAATCTTTCCATTTTCTTCTATACCATAGGCACAGAAAGAGGTTTTTTCCCAACGTTCTAGCAATGTACTGTGTGCACCCAAGAGGTCAGCAAAATATATATTTAGTATAGTACCGTGCGTAACAATAAGAATCGTTTTTCCTTCATTCTGCCCTACAACTTCTGAAACACCTTTTTTGAATCTTGCAAGAGCTTCAAGACCCGACTCTCCATTGAAAGCACAATAAGAAAGATTGGCAAGTTGGTGTTTTTTCTCTGCTTCAAAATCCTCCTTGTTTAAAAATTTATTCCCTCTTTTGACTTCATTAAAAAATGACAACCCGTGTATATTTTTTGAGAGTTTCTGTGCAATAGGCTGAACAGTCAAAGCTGTTTTCAACTCTTCTGAAACATAAATAGTATCAACTGTGTCCATAATTGGGTTCTTCGAAACTTCTTCTGCTTGCTTTTCTCCCTGGTCAGAAAGTTCCCATAGTGTGGCGTTTGTGTTGGGATCTTTCTTGGTGTCGGCGTGACGGAGAAAAATTATTCTAGTTATTTTAATAGCCATATTTATACAGATTATATACTTTTCTGAAAAATTGACAAATCTATTTACAAAACCCAATTAAGATGTATAATCAGAATCTGTTATGATATGTGATAAAAATACTATCGGTAATATTATCTGGAGAAAAATAAACATGAGAAATGTAGGGCATTTGATGGGAGTTGAATTTATCCATGATTTATACAACAGGTATGTGCCGAGAATTAATTTTATAAGATTCAGAAATACTGTAACAATTTGGAAAGATGGGATTGTTAGTTCCTATGCACCAGAGAAAGATTTTGAATTATTGGAAAAGTACTTTGGAGAAAAGTTTTACATACTGGATAATACGGTATTAAGAGAGTTTGAACTTCTTTTGAATTCCGATAGAAAATTTTTTGACGAACAGGTAAGTAGATTTGAAAATACCGATTTAAAAGAATTATCTAATTTGCAGGTAGGCTTGTTTTTGATGGATATTCAACAATATTCACTAGGTGAGCTCTATAAGATGAATTTCGTACAAGCGGAATACTCACTGACGTCAGCGATTAAAAGAATCCTGAAGGAAGAATTTAGTAACGAAGAAAAAATTAATGAGATTTTTTCTAAAATTATAACTACAAATGTATTAACTGAATACCAAGCAAAGGAGAATGATTTTTTCAAAATTTTAAGTCTCAAGAAAGAAAAAAATGAGAAAATAACAGAAAATATTTTGTATTTAATAAAAAACCATTTTGATAATTTTGGTTATATGAGTTGTGCTTATGGAGAAGATCCTTTCGATTTTGATTATTATGTAAAAAAGTTTGAGTTGTTTGATCCAACTACAAAACATTACAGTCCCGAAGAAATAAAGCTTCAACTTGATAGCTTATATGATGATGGTAAAAAAATTCTTGCCGAATTAAATAATCATAAGTTAAGTATCCTAGTTCCTTTAATGATTAGAGGTGGGACTTTTAGAGATAAAAATAAGGCAAATCTTGGGTATACGATTGAACACAAACACAAGGTTTTTGAAGAAATTGCGAACAGAAAACTTGAAACTAGGGAGAATCTAAATTATTATTTGCTATCCGAAATATTAAGATTGCTTGACGAAAATACAAAAGTTAAACAAGAAACAATAAATCAAAGAAAGATTGACGGTATTGTTTTGATCAGATCTGAATATTTAGATATAAGCGAAGGTTTTAGGGTCATGGATTTTAAACTGCCAGTTAAAGATGTTCAGCAAGAAATTGTCAAAGATTTACATGGTAGATGCGCTTGTAGTGGCTTAGTAAAGGGGATAGCTAAAATTGTCTTAAATAAAAAAGACGGGGCAAAAGTTAAAAAGGGAGATATTATGGTGGCTGTCGGTACCGATTTTGATTTGTTGGATGCAATACATAGATCGACTGGTGTTATTACAGAAGAAGGAGGATTGTTGAGTCACGCTTCGGTAGTTTGCAGAGAAATGAAGAAAGCGTGTTTAATCGGAGTTAAAGATGCGACCAATGCAATTAAAGATGGAGATCTTATCATTTTAGACTCCAAAAAAGGTAAAGTCACTATACAGTAATTTTTGTTATATGATATCAATTAAAAAATTAGATAATTCCGAAACTTACCATGACTTATCTTCCGGTGGAAAAGGTAAATCTTTATCCTTTTTAATAAAAAACGATATTTCTGTTCCGAATGGGTTTGTCATCTTGTCCAACGCCTTTGAAAAATTTATTTCTGATAACAATCTTTCACAAGATATAGCATTGATTTTCAAGAGAGTGAGAAAAAATAGAATGGAAACCATAGAACACGCCTCTGAAAAAATACAGAATTTGATTTTAAGTAAACAAATTCCAGAACAATTACAGAACAGTATAATAAAATTATATAAAGAATTAAATCTTGGTTTGGTTGCCGTTAGGTCAAGTGCAACAATTGAAGATAGTTCTGACAATGCCTGGGCTGGTCAACTAGAAAGCTACTTAAACACAAATGAAAATATGTTAATTTCAAACATTCGCAAATGTTGGGCTTCCCTGTATACACCCAGAGCTATATTCTACAGACTTCAAAGAAGTTTAAACCCTATTTTAGGATCTGTGGCTGTAGTCATTCAGGAAATGATTCAGGCTGAGGTTTCAGGAGTTTCTTTCTCAGTACACCCGATTAATCGGAATAACAACGAATTAATCATAGAGGCGGGCTATGGTCTCGGGGAGGCGATAGTTTCTAACAAAGTCACACCAGATTCGTATACCGTAAAAAAGGATACGTTAGAAATCGTTGACATATGTATCAATACACAAAACAGAAAACTTGTTCTGTCAGATGATCACATCAGTAATGTGTGGGAAGATGTAAGTGACGAAATAAAAAACATAAAAAAGTTAAATGATGATCAAATAATAGAACTCTCGAAGCTGATTATCAAGATAGAAAAAATATACAACTGTCCACAAGATATCGAGTGGGTACTTCATTGTGGGAAATTTTATATAACTCAAAGCAGACCCATAACGACCCTAAATTTTTAGATTATGTTATAATCTAAAAATGGATAAGATCAGATTAAGTTTATTAGAAAAAATCTCAAAACACAGACTTCTTGGTCCAGACTTAGAAAAAAAAAGAGATGAGTGTAGGGTGATCACCTTACCAACAAAAGGTTACCCGGACGGATATTTCCCAAGTGCCAATAGTCAAGAAGACGGTAGTTCTCCAGAATTTAGGGAAGATCATTATTCTCATGAAGAATTAATAACCAAATGCGGGGTTGATAATAACTTTGCGCTGTATAGAAAGGCCTTTCCGCATTGCCTTTACGGAATGATGCTTGTAAAAAACAACAATGAAAACCAAGTTTGCTTGAATGATTTTCCACTGGAAGACAGAAAAAGTTTTTTAAAGATAGCGGAAAAGTTTGCAATATTCGGAGAAAAAAATAATATTTATCCAAATATATCCTGGACATATGACCCTCTTACTCGGGATAGAAAAAGCGGGCAAAGCCAGCTTTGGTATCATATGCATTTAAACTCGCATACCGAAGACACTAAAAACGAGATATTGGATAAGGCTAGATATTTGGGCGAGACTGAAAGTAAGGAACCAAAAAGATCTTTTATAGACGAATTTTCGATAGTAGCTTCCTTTGTGCTTAATGATTATTTGCTGGGTATATCAGAACATTTTTCTGGCGCTTTGGTAAAACCTTTTGAAATTAATGGTTTACCGAATTTAGGAATTTTATACAATAAAGAGTGGAATTACATTTCCACAAATGAATTCGATCATGATTTAGGCGTAATTCATTCCTCAATTATCCACTTGTATGAACTATTTAGTAATATCCTATATACCGGTAAAAGTGATATTTGGCAGAGACCAAACAGAAATGAAAAAAAATTGGCTAGAGAAGATTTTAAATGGATGACGGATAAAACATTTGAGACTCTAAATTTATTCGTATCCAACTTGGATTCGGAATTTTTAAATAAATACCATGATTTTTTTGAAGCGAATCCAAAGTCAAAAATAACATCATTCATTTATCCACTAGCGGGGGCAAGTTATTGTACTGCGATAACTCGCCAGGAAGATAGTAAGCTTTTATTGTCAATTAGACCTCAAATGTTTTCTGACACAGGAGGGGCAGGACTGCATTACGTCTTTGGAACCACAGTTAAACTTAAACGAGGTTCTGAGAATTACACGGATGAAGAATTAGTAGACAAATATCTCTTTGAGAGTAACTTCAAATCCTTCTTAGAAGGAAATATAAATAAATAACTTTCCGCAAAATACGCTTTACGCCTACTAGAGTAAAAATAATACTTATTCTATCTAAGTTTTTATCATATCTGGATAAATCTTGGTATTTTCTTGTTTTATACTGTTTTTCATAAATCGTAATAGCGCTTTTTCTAAAAATTTGATACTATACTAAAAGTAATTATAACATGAACAAAAATGGATGAGTTAAAAAACGCAAAATCAAGCCTGTTTGTTGGCAGATGGCAACCATTCCATCAAGGTCACAAAGCCCTAATAGAAACCATTTTGAAAAAGGGAAAACCTGTCACAATTGCAATACGCGACACAGAAATTGACCACAATAATCCGTTTTCTACTTTTGAACGATGGTCAATGATCCAAAAAGAACTTACGGAATATGGTAACCTAGTCAAAGTTGTTGTTATCCCAGACATTGATGAAATTTGTTATGGTCGAGATGTAGGATATGGAATACGCAAAATTGATTTGGAAGAAAAAATTGAAAGTATCTCAGGTACAAAAACCAGGAAAGAACTGAATGTTACTGAAACAATAATATGGCTCACTGGACAAAGCGGAAGCGGAAAAACAACAATAGCTAAAGTATTACAACGAAAAATAAATGGTATCATTCTGGATGGCGATGAAATGCGTAACTCCATTTCAACAGATTTAGGTTTCAAAAAGGAAGATAGAGAATCCCACAATTTACGCGTCGCAAGATTAGCTAAAGTTCTTTCAAAAAATACGCCCGTAGTAGTTTCTGTTATTGCTCCTTTTGATGATGCGAGAGAGAAGATTAATGAAATTGCTAAACCTTTTTGGGTTTATGTTGAACGTAGTTTACCAATAGATGAAAATAAACCTTACCAAACACCAACGAACTATCATGTTAAAGTAAATTCTGACACTCAAAAAGTCGATGAACAAGTAGACATCATTTTGTCCGCTCTTGGTAAATACAAGGAACAAGTTTTGGGTTAGCTATGGAATTTTCTACACATAGTAAAAAGGAACAGAGTATGAAAGCCAAAGAACTGATTAATGTACTTACTCTGGCTCAATCGCTTTTCGATGAATCACGTAAACTCCCGGAATACATAGAAGAAGAATCGAGTCTAATTGATCAGATTTTACGCAACTCCCTGGGTGATAATTACTTAGGTGGATTTGGTGTTGGGTATCCTTTTTATGCTAGAAGTGGTGATTATTTCTTAAAAGTTGGAGAAATTAATGAACATCTTTCAAAAATAATAGCCAACATTAAAAAAGAAAGTAAAGATCTTGCGCTTCAATGGATGTGCCCAAGCTGTCAGGTTGTAAATAGCTTGACTAACCTTAACACGAAGTGTGTCACTTGCAATTTGATTCAAGAAGAAAATAAACCAATAAGAATCTTATCTACACTCCCAGACATCGATATATTTATCATAGTTGAGAATCTTAACCAAGAAACAAAAGATAAGATAAATCAAGCTGTCAAAGACGGCCACTACTATAATTCTCGTATTTCAATAAAAGATACAGTAAAAAATGTGGAGGGGGTTTTAAAATCTGTTCAAAGCGGCAAAAAAACACCATTAAAATTACCCATTGACTTAAATGTTCTTGAATATCCAAAATTTACGGACGCGGTTAATTTAATGATTGAAGGGGAAAAGGTTGTGGTTGATAGTGTTGCTCTCCATGAAACTTGGGAAAACTATCATTTCCCCATTTGGGAGGATTTTATTTTTTCCATGCAGGAGCTGGGGTCGTTAAACGACAGACTTTTGTCATTGGTCGCGAAACTTAGACGAGGATTAGTAGACCACTGGGGGGTTGAAGATTTAATTTTTGAAGTTAAAGATATTTGCCCGAGAACCAGCAGAATTTGTGAAACGAGAGAAATTGAAGAATCTCTTAGAAACAAATTAAGTAGCTGGCAAGGTTGAAATTTCATTTCAAGCTGTTATCCTTTAAATTTGTTATAATGTTTATATGAGTTTTGTCGTAAAAACAACAACAAACATCGAAAAAGTGGCGGGTTTTGTGGCAAGCGCTAATTTGAAACAATTAAAGCTTGGGAAGGAAGTTTTATTTTTGGCGACGGGAGGATTTTCTATTCCCGTTTGCGTAAAAATCTCGGAAATTTTAAGAAATCAATCATCCGGGGATTTGATTAAAAATTTGATTTTTGAAGAAAGAGTTTCTTTTGCAAAGAAGAACAGTCCTTGTCTTGCAAAGAGCCTGTGTAAAGACAACAATTAGTATTGTCTTCTAAGTTAACGTTAGCCACCTAGATTTTGAAATTCTGGTATACTTAAATATATGCAAAACCCATTTCAAAACGCAATGTCGCAGTTAGATAAGGTCGCCAAGATTAAGGATTTTGGTGATGAATTTATTAATAGTTTACATCAACCCGATCGTGATATAAGGATTTCTATTCCCGTAAAGATGGATGATGGGTCTTTAAAAATTTTTGAAGGTTATAGAGTTGAATACAACAATGCCTTGGGACCTTATAAGGGTGGCATTAGATACCATCCAGATACGGAAGTAAACGAAGTAAAAGCGCTTGCATTTTGGATGGTACTTAAATGTGCTGTTGCTGGTATTCCGATGGGTGGGGGAAAAGGCGGTATCACGGTCAATCCAAGGGAATTGTCGAAAGGAGAACTGGAAAGACTTTCACGCGGGTGGATGCGGGGGTTTTCGGATATTATGGGACCGCAAAAAGATGTGCCGGCTCCGGACGTGAATACTACGCCCGAGATAATGGACTGGATGAACAACGAGTATCAAAAAATTACTGGAGACAAAACGGGGGCAGTTATAACAGGTAAGTCACTCAGCAAAGGCGGTTCCGAAGGTAGAGGCACGGCTACGGCGCAAGGGGGATTTTTTGTTTTTGAAGCTCTCAGGAAAGGATTAAATTTACCGGAGAAATGCAAAACAGCAATTCAAGGTTTCGGGAATGCCGGATTAAATGCGGCTCTGATTTGGAGTAAGGCAGGGCATAGCATCATTGCCGTATCCGATTCTAAAAGCGGAGTTTATAATGAGAATGGTCTTGATATTGAGAAACTTGCAGAATACAAAAAAAATACTGGAGCCTTGTCTGGATTCCCGGATGTTAAAGAGATAACCAATGAAGAACTTTTGGCGCTTGAGTGTGATTTACTAGTGCCTTCTGCTCTTGAAAGTCAGATAACTAGTATGAATGCGAACAAAGTGAAAAGTAAAGTTATTTTAGAACTCGCTAATGGCCCTACTACACCTGAAGCTGATGAGATTTTATTTGAGAAAGGAATCATTGTTATTCCCGATATTTTAGCGAACTCTGGCGGAGTGACGGTATCTTATTTTGAATGGGATCAAAATCTTAAGGGAGAACATTGGAGTGAAAAAGAAGTTTTCGACAAACTAAAGCCCATACTTGAAAACTCAGCGAAAAAAGTTTTGGAGAATGCGAAAGAATTAAACACGGATCTTCGTCGTGGCGCATTCATCTTGGCGCTTGAAAGGATTCAAGAAAAAATAGGCATTTAGTTTCTTTGGGTTGTGCTATAATCTTTTTATGTTCGCGAAAAAAGAAAATTCAGCCCACCTTTTTGTAAAATGTCTTGAAAATGAGGGTATTAAATATATTTTCGGTATTCCTGGAGAAGAGAATTTAGATTTTTTGGAGGCTCTTCGAACTTCCTCTATAAAGCTCATTGTGACACATAACGAGCAGGCCGCTGTTTTTATGGCTGCAACTATTGGCAGACTCACTGGTCATGTCGGTGTAGCTTTGTCTACACTTGGCCCTGGAGCGACTAATTTAATTACAGGAGTCGCTTATGCGCAGCTAGGAGGTATGCCTCTTTTAGTTATTACAGGACAAAAACCGATTCGCAAGAGCAAACAAGGTAAATTTCAAGTTATTAATGCTGTTCGTATAATGGAATCGTTGACTAAATATTCTGCGACGATAGAAAGTGGGGATCGTATACCAAGCATGGTAAGGCAAGCAGTAAAATTAGCTAAAGCTGAGCGTCCAGGAGCGGTACATTTGGAGTTACCCGAAGACATTGCCGGTGAAATTATTCAGGAAGATTTAAAACCTATTTTGGTTCAAAAAGTTCGTCGATCTGCTCCCGATCCGAAAGATATTGAAAATGCTGTTGCTTTGATTGAAGGATCTAAGAACCCTTTAATCGTTATCGCTGCAGGAGCAAACAGAAAACTCATCCGCAAGCAACTTTCGTATTTTTTAGAAAAAACAAAAATTCCTTTCGTTACGACACAGATGGGTAAAGGGGTTGAAAATGAAAATTCAGAGTTATACATAGGTACGACTGCATTATCGAGCGGGGATTATGTACATAAAGCACTTATAGCGTCGGATACCATCATAATGCTAGGTCATGATATCAGCGAAAAACCGCCGATAATATTAACGCCAGAAAAACACAAGGTCATACATATAAACTTTTCTCCGGCAGACATAGATGAAGTGTATGTGCCGACTTACGAAATTATCGGAGATGTTTCCCATGCGCTTTGGGTATTATCGGAAAAGATAAAAGTACAAAAATCTTGGGATTTTAGTTATTTCTTCAGGATCCGTGATGTTTTAAAGAAAAGTATCTTAGAAGGAATAAACAATGATAGTTTCCCAATCATGCCGTCTCGTATTGTTTATGATGTTTATAATGTTATGCCTGAAGACGGCGTATTGGCTCTTGATAATGGAATGTATAAAATTTGGTTTGCGAGAAATTATAAGGCTCGCGAGCAAAACAGCGTTCTGCTAGACAATGCTCTTGCTACGATGGGAGCGGGATTGTCTTCCGGAATTGCCACAAAAATTCTTTTTCCGGAAAAGAAGGTTTTAGTCATCTCAGGAGATGGTGGGATAATGATGAACGTAGGAGAAATAGAAACTGCATGCCGTTTGGGTCTCGATTTGACGATACTTATCTTAAGTGATTCAGAATTTGGTATGATTAGATGGAAGCAGGAGAGTATGGGTATGCCCTCATTCGGACTTGATTTTAATAATCCTGATTTTGTAAAATTGGCGGAGAGCTTTGGCGCGAAAGGGTATAGAGTTGACAAGACAGGGGAATTAAAAGAATTACTGAAAAAAGCTTTGGATTCGAAAGGCGTGAATATCATCGACTGTCCAGTCGACTATTCGCAAAACGTAAAAGATCTGGGCACTGGCCTGCAGTCAGAGATTTTAAAGATATAATTTTTATGGCCATACAATCTAAAAATCCAGCAACAGAAGAAATTTTAAAAACATTCGACGAAATTTCAAATGATGAGCTCGAGAAAAAACTTTTTCTTTCTGAGAAAGCATTTAAAAATTGGAAGGAGACTTCATTCAAAGAAAAAGCTTTATTAATGCGTAAATTAGGGGAGTATTTACGTGGTCACACAGAAGAATTTTCAAGATTACAAATGCTTGAAATGGGTAAGACAATGAAGTCCGGCCCGGCCGGCATAGAGAGATGCGCTTTTCTTTGTGATTATTATGCGGATAACGCAGAAAATATTTTAAAAAATGAAATTTTATATACAGATAAAAAAGAGCAATATGTAGAATTTGATCCTTTGGGTATTATCCTTGCTGTGATGCCTTGGAATTTTCCATTTTGGCAAGTATACAGATTTGCTGTACCGGCTATAATGGCAGGTAATGTCGGAGTTTTAAAACATGCTTCCAATGTGCCCCAATGTGCGGAAGCTATTGAAGAATCATTTCGAGCAGCTGGATTTCCGGAAGGTGTATTTCAAAATTTATTTCTTTCCTCGGCTAGGGTAGAAGGAATAATTCGCGATCCTAGGATAGTTGCCATTTCTCTTACTGGCAGTGAAAAAG
Source organism: uncultured Candidatus Saccharibacteria bacterium (assembly GCA_964362545.1). Taxonomy (GTDB): domain Bacteria; phylum Patescibacteriota; class Minisyncoccia; order Phycocordibacterales; family UBA9973; genus UBA9973. The sequence continues at coordinate 4,800 of CAYIEM010000013.1, read as the reverse complement.
CGGGAAGTGAAGTCGCGCGCGTGGCCGGATCAGAAATTAAAAAAGTAGTGCTTGAATTGGGTGGGAGTGATCCGTTTATTGTATTTGCTGATGCGGATATTTCTGAAGCTGCGAAAATCGCTGTCAAAGCGCGACTTCTGGGTAATACCGGACAAAGCTGTATTTCTGCCAAGCGTTTTATCGTGGAAGAAGGTGTTAAAACAATCTTTACTAAAGCTGTAATTGAAGAATTTGCAAAATTGTCCATGGGGAATCCGAGTGACAAAGAAATAGACATCGGACCTTTGGCTACTGAACGAATTTTATTAGATGTTGAAAAACAAGTAAATGAATCTGTAAAACAAGGCGCCAAAATTGTTTACGGGGGTATGAGAAGAGAAGGAAAAGGATATTTCTATTTGCCGACTGTGATGACAGATGTGAAAAAAGGTATGCCTGTATATGATGAAGAAGTTTTCGGTCCAGTTCTTCCTATTGTTCCATTCAAAAACGAAGAAGAAGCAATACAGATAGCGAATGACACCAGATATGGTTTGGGCGCAGCTATATTTACTTCGGACATGAAGAAGGCTAAGCGTATGATTCCTCTTATTGAAGCAGGTAATGTATGTGTGAATGATATGGTAAGATCTGACTTTCGCGCTCCATTCGGTGGCATAAAACATTCTGGTTATGGACGCGAACTTTCTGATTATGGCATTAAAGAATTTGTAAATATAAAAAATGTTTGGATTAAGTGAATGCTGATACCCCAGAACTCTGGTATACTTCACTCTAATGAAAAATAACCCACTTTCAAAAACAAAGAGCACCATAACTAGTGCGCACTTTTGGTTTTTCATAATTCTGCTATCCACGTTTTTTTTATTTTTCTTGGCACCTGAATTTTTGAGTAGCAGGGTAAAAAACATGGAGGAGGGAGTAAAAGAGGTTGAGGAAAAGAAAGTAAAAATTATTCTACCACTAGATACAGTAGCTTACGATAAGAAATTAAATGAGCTTGCGAATAATCCTCCGCCGAAAATCATAGAGCCAAAAATAGATCCGAAAACAAACCAACCGATTTCTGTGCTCCCTCCCAAGCCGAATCTTTGGCCGGTCAAAACAGTTTATCCAAATGGTGGAGCCCTTTTGCCTTTTAATCGGGTTGTTGCATATTATGGCAATTTATATTCTAAGAAAATGGGAGCGTTAGGAGAATATCCGGAAGAAGATATGTTAAGTAGGTTAATGACTGAAGTAAAAAAATGGGAAATCGCTGATCCGAGCACACCAGTTGTTCCGGCCCTCCATTATATTGCAGTCGTAGCGCAAAATAGTGCGGGAGAAGATGGCGAGTATAGAGCTCGTATGCCATATGCCGAGATAGATAAAGTTCTTAAAATGGCTGAAAAAATAAACGCCCTTGTTTTCTTAGATATTCAGGTGGGTTTTAGTAATCTAGAAACGGAAGTACCGCTCCTAGAAAAATATCTAAAAATGCCACAAGTTCATTTGGGCATTGATTCTGAGTTTTCCATGAAGGGCACGATTAGGCCTGGGAAAATTGTCGGCACTCTCGATGCTAGTGACATAAATTTTGCCACTAATTATTTGGCTAAAATTGTAAGGGAAAACGACCTTAGTCCTAAAATACTTGTCGTACATCGCTACACGCAAAAAATGGTTACTAATTACAAAGAAATAAAACCGTTACCGGAAGTAGAAATAGTTATGCATATGGATGGTTGGGGTGGGACAGCTAAAAAAATAAATACTTACCAGCAATTTATTCATAAAGAACCTGTTCAATTCACTGGGTTTAAATTATTTTACAAAAACGATGTTCTAGACCCAGGCACCACTCTAATGACACCTTACGATTTACTGAAGTTGAATCCTCAACCTAGTTACATCCAGTATCAATAATTTGTGCTAATATATAAGCATGCTTTCGAATTATTTGACCACCAGCGCGCATGGCTTCTTGCCAGTGATAGCGCTTTCAGCTCTTATTGACAGCATCAATCCGTGCGCCATATCTGTTTTGTTTTTGACTATCACCTTTTTATTCAGTCTCGGTAAGAATAGAAAATTTGTTTTACTGTCGGGAGGTGTATATATTTTGGCTATTGCTATCGTTTATACTTTGATAGGACTGGGAGCCCTTAAGGCTCTTCAGTTTTTGAATGCTCCAAATATAATGGCAAAAGTTGGGGCTTCGATTCTGCTACTATATAGCGTAATTAGTTTGATAAATGAATTTTTTCCTAATTTTCCGATTAAATTAAAAATCCCTGCGAGTACGCATGCGACTTTAGCGAAGGTAATGAACAGGGGTTCTGTCCCGGCCTTTTTTGTTTTAGGAGCGTTGGTTGCCTTGTTTGAATTTCCTTGCACTGGGGGGCCGTATCTATTTGTACTGACTTTACTTCATGATTATGCTACTTTCTGGAAAGGTTTTTGGTATTTGATTATGTACAATTTTATCTTTGTCTTGCCTCTTATTTTAATACTTGCTTTTGCTACAAACAGGTTTATGATAGAGAAGATCGACAAATTACGCAGACTAGAAACAAAGAAAGCTCGAGTGGTTTTATTGCTTTTCCTTATCGTTTTTGGTCTGGTGATTTTTTCATTATAATTCAAAATAGAAACGAATTTATGGCCACTGATTTAAAGTTAATGAGTTTTGAAGAACTTAAAGAGAAAATAGCGTATCTAAAGGAAAATCGGGGGGTTGATTTATCTACCGAAGAGGATTTGAGTATAGGGGTCATGAATCTGATAAGCCTGGAGGAGCATTTCTTCTTTTCCGGGGCAAAAACTGGCAAAGACGAGTACTACGATATGCTTCGGGAAGTACGGGAAATAAGGAAAGTTCTGCTGGCGCGCATGATAGATAAGACAGAAGGAGAAAGCTGGTGCATATCGAAGCATCTGCTTGCAACTACTATGCGGCTGATGGAAGTAGGTACCAAACTTGAGAGCGATGGCAAAAAAGATGAAGCTAAAGAATTGTTTGGTTTCGCATATAAAGTTTACAACATGTTTTTTGGGCTCAGGTTAAAAATTATAAGCGCTCCGGATGTTGCGAAAGGATTAGAAAAAGAAAAACCAATGAATTTCGACGATATCATGAGTAAACTAGTAGATTGTTGCAAAGAATAAGAAGCGATGAAGAATAGATTTTTTATTTCTATAATTGGTCTTTTGATTTTGGGGGCATTGACGACAGTCGTCATCAGGAGAAATAGTACAGGAGTTATACCAACAAAATATGATGAATTCGCCAAGTGTATTGCGTCTAAAAATCTGACCATGTATGGAGCCGTTTGGTGTTCGCATTGCCAAGCGGAGAAAGCGCGTTTCGGGGATTCTTTTAAATATGTGCCTTATATTGAATGTACGGAAGATCCAAATTTGTGTATTGCGAAAGGGATCGAAAGTTATCCGACTTGGATAGATAGAGGTGAGGTGAAATATACAGGCGAGCAGGGTTTGCAAAAACTTTCAGAAATAAGCGGTTGTGGATTGCCCTCTGATTAATGTATAATAAAAAATATGAAACAAGCGCGACTTGACCAGCTGGCTGACGGTATATTTGCCATAGTTATGACTGTTTTGGTGTTTAATATAACCATACCTAATTTTTCTGGAATAGTCAGCGAGGAAACCCTTTTGCGTTCATTGATTTCCATTTTTCCAGTTTTTTTGAGTTATTTATTGAGTTTTTCTCTTCTCTTTACTTACTGGCGTTCACATCACCTCATAGCTTCGGTCTTGGCGAAAAACATCGATATTAAGTTTTCTAACTTAAACGCAGTCTTCTTTTTCTTTGTTGGTTTAGTTCCTTTTGCTTCGCATCTCCTGGGCGCATATAGCTATTCTAAAACCGCTATCATATTTTTTGCCGTTAATGTTATTTTTATCGGGCTTTCTTTGTTTAGAATGCGTCAATACGTCATTAAATCTGAAACCATCGAAAATGTACCGATTACCAAAGTGGAAAATGAGCGCGCCAATATGCGCATATTGTTTCCAGTGGTGTCCGCGTTCCTCGCCGTGCTAGTTTCGTTTTACAATAACGATATCGCCATAGTGTTGTTTACCCTAGCTATCTTGTTTAATATCTCGAGCAAAAGCACTCAATACACCCTTGCCTTTTTTAATTTTTTTCACAGCCAAAAGGTTGAAGATGTGATATCATAAAGTATGCGCAAGTCGTTATTTTAAAAGAGTTAGTTAACTTAATAAGCAAGAATATGAAAAAAATATATATAGTAATAATCGTTTTGGTTCTAGTTTTAATAGGAGTTTGGCTGGTTTTAGATAATAGTACTAAGGTGGAGGCGCCTACAGGTGATGTGTTTACGGTAGAAGAACCTGTGTCAGTGTCGAATACCATGCCAGAGTTTGGCGCCAGTCCTAACGTCGTAGAAAAAGTGGTTGTCGATGAAGAGAAAAAATTTGAAGTAAAAGAATTCACTGTTTCTGGACAAAACTTTTCCTTCACTCCAAGTTCTTTGACAGTGAAAAAGGGAGATAAGGTTCGCATTCTTTTCAAAAGCACGCAAGGTTTTCATGATTTTGTAATTGACGAGTATGGGGTAGCTACTAAGCAGCTGAAATCTCCGGGGGAGGAAGTGTTGGAATTTATCGCCGACAAATCGGGAACCTTTGAGTATTATTGCTCGGTTGGTGAACATCGGGCGCTCGGCATGGTAGGCAAACTGGTAGTCAATTAAGAATTGAAAATCACGAATGGAAGAAAAAACAAAAGAAGCTAAAAGGTTTTCCATCATCTCTCGCATCAAAAGT
>CAYIEM010000012.1:0-22731 GCA_964362545.1 uncultured Candidatus Saccharibacteria bacterium | reverse complement strand
ATCAAAAAGTTTTAATTTGCCATTTTCCGGCAATCCGGCTTTGACTAGTTCTCCTCTTATTTCGCTGTGGCTCGCCCCTATAAATGGAGGAACAATGGCCTGATACCCTAGACTATTTGCCGCCATGCCAAGATGCATCTCTAAAATTTGTCCCAAATTCATACGAGAAGGAACACCTAGTGGTGAAAGTATAACGTCAACAGGGGTACCGTCTGCAGCATAAGGCATATCTTCTTCCGGAAGAATTCTGGAAATAACTCCCTTGTTACCATGTCTTCCAGAGAGCTTGTCTCCGACTGAAATATTTCTAACCTGAGCCACCTCAATAACTATTTTTTTAATGATTCCAGCTTCGAGCGCATGACCCAAGTCGCGAGAAAAAATCTTCACCCCAATAATGCGACCGCGTTTTCCGTGTTCCATTCGGAGGGAAGTATCCTTAACATCGCGAGCTTTCTCGGCAAAGATTGAACGTAGCAATCTTTCTTCTGGAGTAAGTTCCGTCTCGCCCTTTGGCGTGATCTTACCTATCAGGATATCATTTTCTCTCACCTCCGCCCCTATGCGCACGATGCCGTCTTCATCCAAATCTTTTAGTTTCAATTCTCCGACATTTGGTATATCACGAGTGGTTATCTCAGGCCCCAGCTTCGTATCGCGAACAGTACATACGAATTCTTCTACGTATACGCTGGTAAATTTGCTTTTCTTTACGAGACGTTCAGAAATAATTATAGCGTCCTCATAATTAAAACCAGACCAAGACAAAAACGCAACAAAAACATTCTGTCCAATCGAAATCTGTCCATCTACCGTACTTGTGGTATCCGCCAACACATCCCCTCTCTTTACCTTTTGGCCAACGGAAACCGCGGGACGTTGGTGGAAAGCGGAAAAATTATTATTTCTCAAAAAATTAACGAGAGTGTAAGTTTTATCAGATTGACCTTTTACTACTACTTTCTTTGCATCTAGATAAGAGACAACGCCTTCCTCTCTATTGATAACCGTCCGGCCGCTGTCTTTGGATGCCATCGATTCAATTCCTGTTGCTACCAGTGGAGCTTCAGGCAACACGCAAGGCACTGCTTGCTTCTGCATGTTAGATCCCATGAGTGCACGATTGGCGTCATCGTGTTCTAAGAAAGGAATCATAGAAGTCGCTAGAGAAAACGCCTGGTTTGCAGCTACGTCGATGAAATCAACTTGATCTCGGTCGATAGTTCCAGCTTCGGTCTTTACTCTAGCTGCCACTCTTCCCTCTGTTAGTTTGCCGTTTTCATCGTAAGGCACGGCAGCATGCGCGATGTTATATTTCTCTTCTTCGAGAGCATTTAGATACTGGACTTCTCCGGTAATTTTACCGTTTTTTACTTTGATGTATGGAGTTTCAATGATTCCGAAGTCATTTATCTTTGCATAGGTTGAAAGATGCAAGATAAGTCCGATATTTGGTCCCTCAGGAGTATGAATGGGGCAAACTCTTCCGTAGTGAGAGGGATGTACGTCTCGCACTTCGAGCCCTGCGCGCTCGCGAGTGAGTCCTCCAGGACCTAGCGCAGAAAGCAAACGAACGTGCTCTATTTCGCATAGCACATTTTCTTGCGCCATGAATTGCGAGAGTTGGTTAGTGGTGAAAAATTCCTTTATTCGAGCTTGAAGCGGACGTTGATTAATGATATGTATTGGAAGAGCAGTATCGACATCAATAATAGACATTCGGTCTTGTATATTTCTCTTGATCTGCATCATACCAGTGCGAACTTTTTGCTGAAGCATTTCTCCCACAAAACGAACACGTCTTTGCCCTAGATGGTCTATATCGTCCGACTTGGCGCCTGGAGTATTATTCAAAACAATTATATTCGTGATTACCGTCATCAAGTCCTCTTTGGAAATAATTCTGCGAGCAAGCTCTTTTTCGTCCATTTCTTTCTCGAAACGTTTATTGAATCTATATCGTCCCACAGGAGAAAGGTCATATCGCTCAGCCGTGAACAAAGAATCTATGAACTCTTTGGCATTATCAGCTGTGGCTAGATCTCCATCCCGCAAACGTTTATATATTTCAATATAAGCATCGTTTAATGTTTTCGCCACGTCTTTTGCAAGACATGCCTCAATCGCCTCCCTACAAACAGGGTTCTTCTCAAATACCTTCAGTATATTCTCGTTAGTACCATAGCCTATAACACGCAACAAGGCCGTCGCTGGGAACTTTCTTTTTTTATCTATTCTTACGTATATTCCTCCATCAGATTCTGATTCTATTTCAATCCATACCCCACGAGCTGGAATTATTTTTGCGCCAAAATATCTTTTTCCTTTACTCTCAGATTCCGTGAAAAACACACCGAAAGATCTCGCAAGTTGCGGTACGATGACGCGCTCTACACCGTTTATGATAAAAGTCCCATGCGGAGTCATTAAAGGAAATTCAGACATGAAAATCTCCTGCTCTTTTACAGTACCCAAAATTTTATTATTTAATTTTACGCGGGCTTTCAGAAGTCCTTGGTATGAAAGTTTATTTATCTTTGCATCATTCTCCTGGCAATTCTCTTCGCCCAGAGAGAACGAAGTGAACTCAAGTTCAAATTTTTTGCCAGAATAATCGGCTATCGGAGAGAACTCTTTGAAAACTTCTTTGAGACCATCTTCCACGAGCCACTTGTAGGATTTAGTCTGAGCTTCTATTAAATCCGGAAATTCTATGAGTGGCTTCTTGTACCTCGAAAAATATTTCTTCGGACGGGCATTGGTTTGCATAATGTTTACAAAATCGCCAAAACAAACAAAAATAAATTAAAGACAAAAAGAAAAGCTAGAGCAAAACGCTTCTTTTTATCTTCACAAATATTATTTATTTCAGATACTTATTAATTAAAACGCTTACTATATAAGCCTATTAATGGAAAACAGGAGATACATCCGAAACTCAATCAATCTCTTATTGACGAGTATACTCACAATTCCCCTTTTGTCAAACAATTTTGGGGATTATTTTCTTTTCCTCCACTCCTCTATCTTAGCTCTATAACCAGAAAGAAGAATCTTGGGCACTCTGTAATTTTTGTTTTTTGATTTCTAATTTTTCCGCATATGCTAAAATCTTAAGAATATTACAAATGAAAATGTTTCTTTATGCTTTCATCTCTCAAGATGCTTTCTATAGTTAAAATTTCTACATGCTTCCCTATTCCAAAGAAATCAGTAATAAAAATTACTTCATCTTCACAGGGATATGGATAAATCCACGCGGATTTTTGGAATTGGAAAAAGTTCAACTCTCTCAAATGATATCGTAAGGCTTCTCTTCCTTTGGTAAATCTCATGGGAATATCAAACATAACTAACCTCCATTTACCATCCCACTTTTTAGGTTTTTTTATTTTAATAAGATCAATGTCAAAAGCTCTCAACTTAGTTTCTCCTTTCTTTGTAATTTTTACAATTGTTTCTCCGTCTTTATCATATACATACTCTATGAGTTTCTGGCGTTTAATGCTATCAATAGCGCTCCAAATTTGCTTCCTAGAATATTTTCTAGAACCTTTGAACATTTTAAAGCACTGCACTGCATTACCCATAGCTCCTGCTCCTAACACAAGCACAGGAATTGAAACTAAAGCTAAAACACAAAGGGCAACCATGGCAATCTTCGCCTCAGTGGTATCGGAATTCAAAAAATCTTTTAATCTTTCTTTGTATCCTTTTGTACATTCTTCTTTATTCATATGTCTTGCATGTTCTTAATCCAATCTCAAGATTCTTGCATATGCGGAAATTCTAAGATATGTCTATTTACCTTGATTACTCATCTCTATTACCTTTAAATAAATTCCAATGAAGAAACACGGTCGGCAAGGAAATAATATAAGCGAATAGTAAGGCTTTCATTGACCCGAATTTGTCAGCGAATATCCCAAGCAGAACTGCGAATATTCCAAAAGCCAAACTACCCATGAATGAATTGATTGACCCGAGAGTGGACCTTTGCTCATCGGTAAATTCTTTTTGCATCAACTTACTCCTTGCCACAGTGTTCGTGCCATGAAAAAGAGACGTGGTGGACAAAAGAATAGGAGAAACAATAGTAGCAACTGCCACTGCGCCGATATTGATAATTTTTCCATAGATACTGGCAATCAGCATTAACCTGAAAGCCCCAAACTTTTTTATGAGTTTGCCACTATACCAATGACTCAGAGCAGATCCAATATTTGAAAGCACTGTGGAGAACCCGACTGCCCATATAGGCCAAAGAGTGTTAACGAATACAGACCTAAATTGAAAAGTGGACTCGCCAACCGCAGTATTAACAATACTGGTAATACTCAATAATTTTAATTTTCGATTCATCCATATCTTCTTAGTAGCGGAAAATAGGTGCGAATAAATGTTGGCACTTTTGGGGCTATGCATAATTGGTTCTACTATATAAAAAGAAATAATTAAACAAATTATCTGCGGTATCACGGATAGCCACATTACAAGTTGAAATGAGTAAACAGCAACAAAACCTCCCAAGAGGATACCGACTATCGATGCCACTTGAAACATTGCGCCCGTTTTCCCCAAATAGTGATCGTAATCATCTTTTTTGTCGGAATCCGTCAATGTCTCATAAAGCAAGGCATCATTGTTACCACTGTACCAAGCCCTCTGCAATCCTTCGAACAAAGCGCCGATAAACAAAATCCAATAACCGCCACCAATAGCGTAAAAGGTAATTGCTAAGACGGCGCAAACCGCTCCTAAAATCATTGTCTTTTTCCTGCCTATGTAATCAGAGAAAATACCTGTCGGTATCTCAAACAAGGCGGAGGAAACCATCGTCACTGAAAACAGACTCATCCCTAACGCATACGAGCCAGTAACTTGCGCGAAGTAAATAATCAGTATCGCGCTAAACAGATGAAAATCTGTGAAGAAATTAAAAAGTGCAATTAATTTAATATTCCTGTGCATCTTAATATTCTAGCATATGCGATAATCTTAAGACAAATTCTTTTTTCCCCTTAATATTCTTATAGCCTTATTTTCTCTTCTTCCATTCCTCTATCTTTGCCCTGTATCCTAAAAGGAAAGAGGAGAATTTTTATTATAGAATTTAGAGACCAAACCTTCTTTCTCGAATCCTTCAGATTTTAATTTTTTTTCTAGTCCTTTCTTTATTTCCGTCAATAAAAGGGAAATGTAAGACTCGGAAAGGTTTAAATCGTTACCTATGTCTTTTAGACCTTTATTTTCATAGAATCGCTGTTTATATATATGCCTTAATAAATTCCTTCTCTTCGTAGGTTTCACACTCCTAAAAAAACTGCTCACAGCTGATTCAACCGCCTCTTTTCTCGCTTCCCTGTCCACCAACTCTCCTGGATTTTCAACTTCATGATCAACAATATAATCCGCGAAGGCATCATCACTGTCTTTATTTACCCCCGCATCAAGCGACAAGTTAGGCCCACTTAATGCCAAAGCAAGGTAACTTTCGTATTTTTTTTCGTCCATACCCATATTATTGGCAATCTCTTGGCTAGAAAGTGGTGTTAATCCCATCCCTTTTTTTACTTCGTTTTCTCCTAAGATGTCTTTTATTCTTTCCACGACCCGTCTAGTTGGTTCACTTAGATAATCTTCTCTCTCTAAAGCATCTAAAATTGCAAATCTTATTTTTGATTCTGCATAGTTCTTAAAAGACATCCCCTTGCCTGGGTCATAAATTTCATTGGCTTTCACAAGACCCAAAAAACCTTCTTGTTCCAAATCTCCAAGTGTCATAGTTACATACGGGGGCAGTGTTTTTTTTATCTGACGTGCAATTATCCGTACGGATTTCATATATTTCAGCAACTCATCCATACTCATATATAAATGAGTCTCTTGCTTTGTATTTTCTCTAGACTTTATATTTTTTTGTTCAAATTCTTCCATTTCTTTTTTTCCACTCCTCTATTTTGGCCTTGTGCCCCGAGAGGAGTATCTTTGGCACTCGATAATTTTTGCTTTTATACTTTAAAATTTCCGGACGAGTGTAGACTTCACTTGAAGAGATGCGCTCTTCTTCTAAAGAATCATGATTGCCGAGCACACCTTTTATCTGACGCGAAACACAATCGATCATTATCATTGCTGGTATCTCTCCACCAGTCAAAACATAATCCCCGATTGAGATTTTCTTGGTTTTCAAAATTTTATCCACGCGCGCATCAATACCTTCATACCTGCCACAAATTAAAATAATATCCGTGTATTTTTTAGAAATCTTTTTAGCCAAGGTAGTTGTAAATTTTTCAGCGCTCGGGATAAAATTCACTATCAGGACTTTTCGGTTCGCACCTTTTATAGCGCTTAACACCTTCGCCACTGCCTTAAGTAGTGGCTCGGCTCGCATTACCATACCCGGTCCTCCGCCATAGGGCTTGTCATCTACCGGCCTGTAATTGTTTTTAGGAGCATTTACAAAATCCCTAGGATTGTAAAATCTAACAGAGATCAATTTATTCTTGATCGCTCTACCTAAGATAGACTCATTTAAATATGAATCAAAAATGTTTGGAAAAATTGTAATGATATGGAAACGCATACAAACATAATAATACATGAAAAAAGCCCCGATTCAAATCGGGGTTCTTTTCATGAAAAACTATATTCCTTTCAAATCTTCCATCGCTTGATCCACAGTCTTTGTCGTCATACCTCCACCCATTGGCTTCGGCTCAGGCCTCATACCACCCTCTGGTTCATTAATCTTCAAATTAACACGAGCGTTATTCTTCATGCCTATAATACGAAGTAAGGTGCGAATGGCCTTCGCGGTATTACCCATCCTTCCTATAATCTTACCCATATCGGCAGGATTTACAGTCAGCGTTATAAGCACACCCATCTCATCCACCGTGCGATCGATTTTTACATCGTTCGGATTATCCACCAATGCTTTCACCACATACTCTAGAAACACCTGGTCTGCATCTTGCATCATAAATGTATAGAAATTGATTTTATTTTAATTTTTAATCTTCGACTATTTCGGAGCAGCGTTACGACCTTAACTAATCATTAAATATTAATGCCACTGCTTATCGTAGATTATACACGACTACTTTTGAGCTTTCAACTCTTTTCGCTTCATCGTTGGCTTCTTCTTGGATAACACATTTCTTTTCTTCCCTTCTATCACTTTTTGATGGACCATGAAATTGTGCATAGTGTCGGAGAGCTGCGCGCCTTTGGAAACCCAATACTTTATTCGGTCCGCTTTAAAAACCGTCTCTCCCGCTTTCGGATTGTAAGTCCCGACGATTTCCAAAAATTTGCCACTTTTGGTGCTGTTTTTTGAATCAGTCAAAACCGCCCTGAAACTAGGGTCATTCTTCCTGCCTATCCTTTGTAATCTAATTTTTAACATAGAGACAGTCTAACATAACTTCCCAAAAAGGCAAACGAGTGAGGAGTACTTACGGTAAACATATGTTACGGATAGCGGTAATATTTGGTCCCGAGATATCAAAATCAAGCGTTTCCCAGTCTGTCATTAACTCAGCTTGTCCGCCTCTGTATTGGATTTCTAATTTTGTTCTATCTATAGCTTTTTGTGTATTAAACATAAAATTGGTAGTATCCTGTAAAACATCTGGCGTTGTATCATTATTGTCTAGACCAAGTCCACAGACATAAGCTCTAGTGTCTTTTGTTACAATAAGATTTCTCAGTTTAGTATTTTGATTTAAATACGGCTCATTTACCCCAGGGAGCCATTCCGGATTTTGACTCAGTAAATCAACTTCTAAAAGCCATTGGTTCCCTTGAACCTTGACCGATTTTACCGCACCAGGTTGGTTATGAAAATTTTCTAACGGTGATTCTTCTGTGTCCAAAAAAACAAAAGACGAAACAATATCATCGAATATTTTTTTATCTTTATTGAATTGTTCCTCACCGCCGGAAGAGATACCGATGGAATACATTTTTTTGTTGTAGATAAAACTATAAAATCTGCTAAGTGGTACTTTTAACCCCGTAAATGCTTGGAGCGGTTTCCCTCCGATTTTTATCACTTCGAGATTAGCCATTCTCTCCGCAACTACATTGGGTGATAAGGCGTAGCTCGGATCTTTTAATAATTCTTCATAATTAGCATAATCAATGTTGTATGTAACATTAATTTGAATTTGCGTACCGTCATTTTTGAGTTTCCAACCACCCTCTGACAAATCTACAACCTTCATGTTCTGGATATTAATAACGTTGTAAGCTTTTTGGATCGAATAGTCCGAAGATTCAGACAAAAACCAACTCACTGGATAATCTATAGAATACCCAGCATTTACATTTTTATAATTCTTTTTGGATAAATCATCTTCGTATTTTTGATTATCTATATCGTTCTTAGAATCATTTTTTGTCCTAATATAATACCCTCCACCACCAATAGCCAAAACTGCAACGATTACTATGAATATAGACAGAGTACCGAAACCATGGTTGTTTTTCATAGAGTTTATTTTATTTTTTGTTCCAATTTTTCAACACGTATTTTTAATCCCTCAATTTCCCTTTCTTGGGTTATGTCGGAACTATTCAACCCACTCATGGTCATTCTGTGGTCCCGAGCTTCTTTGCCGTAATTTTGCGTTTCTTCCAGCATTACTTCAAATGCCTTGTCGTGCCGTTCCAGTTTATCAAAAATCTTGGCAAATAATTTATCATGTTGTTCAAGTTTATCAAAAACCTTGGCAAATAATTTATCATGTTGTTCAAGTTTATCAAAAACCTTGGCAAAAGATTTGGCCATAAAATCCATGCCTTTTTCAAAGGTAGCATTATTTATGTACCTGGATTCATTTTTTAGCACCTTCTTTTTCATAAGCTCATTATAAACCCGCTGTATAAAAATGTAAATAATGTGTTATATTGAAAGAATGAAAGGCGAGAAAAACCAAAAAGCGCAGAAAACCAAAAATACCCTTGAAGGAATAATCTCTATTTCTTCCAAAGGCACCGGCTACGTCGCCATCGGAGTTGAAAAGAATAAAGGAGAGGACCCGGAAATTGATTTCCGACATCTAAATACAGCGCTCCATGGAGACACCGTAGAAATTGTCTTGCATCCAAAAGGAAAGGGGAGACAAACAGCAGAAGTGTCAAAAATAATTTCCCGCGCCAAAGTAGGCTTTGCTGGAATTCTGGAGCAAGAAAATAATCTTTTTTTTCTGAAGCCTGACGATAGCAAAATGTACACCGATATCTTGATTCCGAAAGAAATGATTAGCGGAGCGAAAGCAGGAGATAAAGTTTACGCGGAAATAGTTTCCTGGCAAGACGCCCGGAAGGCGCCGGAAGGTAAGATAGTAAAAGTTTTAGGCAAGCCGGGAGACAACAACGCGGAAATGTACGCCATCGCTATGGAGAAAGGTTTTGACAGCGACTTGCCAAGAAAGGTGGAAGAAGAAGCCAAAAAAATAAAAGGGTTCGGCATAAAAGATGGAGATTTCGCAGGGAGGCGTGATTTCAGAAACACTACAACTTTTACCATAGACCCCGAGGACGCGAAAGATTTCGATGACGCTATATCTTTCAAAAAAGTAGAAAAAGGCATGTACGAAATAGGCATCCACATAGCCGACGTTACCAACTACGTTAAAGTAGGGAGCGAACTAGACAAAGAAGCGAAGGAAAGGGGCACCTCTGTATATTTAGTCGACAGGACTATCCCGATGTTGCCCGAGACGCTTTCAAATGATTTGTGTTCCCTACTCCCCCACAAAGACAGACTCACGATGAGTGCTGTTTTCATCATAGATAAAAATGCGCAGGTACTAAAAGAATGGTATGGACGCACAGTCATACATTCTAAAAAAAGGTTCACCTACGAAGAAGCGGAAGAAACTATAAAGAATCCGAAGTCGCCTCTTCACGAAGAGCTTTCTATATTAAACGACCTAGCAAAAAGACTAACCAAAGAAAGATTCGCAAATGGAGCAATATCGCTCGACCAAGAAGAGGTAAAATTTATTTTGGATAAAAATGGCACCCCCTTGAAGGTGATCAAAAAAGAGCGGGGTGATTCAAATAGATTAATTGAAGAATTTATGCTTTTGGCCAACAAAAAAGTGGCAGAGACCATTTCTAAAGGTATAAAAAAAGAAAACGGGGTATTTGTTTACCGTATACATGATAATCCTACCAAAGAAAAAATGGCCGATCTGGCATTTTTCTTACGAAGTCTAGGACACAAGGTGTCTTTAGTAGACGGACTTATTCCAACCCACGAAATAAACAATCTTTTAAAGAGTTTGTCAGGCAGAAATGAAGAAAACACGGTGCAACGCGCGGTGGTACGTTCAATGGCTAAGGCTATTTACTCCACTAAGAACATAGGACATTATGGCCTAGCTTTTAAGTATTACGCCCATTTCACATCCCCTATTAGGAGATACCCAGATATGGTGGTACATAGATTGTTAACTGATTATTTGAAAAATCTTAAAGTAAGTAAAGAAAAATTACATGTGTACGAAGAAATTTCCAGAATATCATCTGAACGAGAAAAATCCGCCTCCGACGCTGAACGAGCATCCATAAAGTACAAACAGGTTGAATACATGTCCTCCCGTATCGGGAAAGTTTTTAATGGAATAATAAGCGGCGTCACAGAATGGGGTATGTATGTGGAAGAAGTGGAAACAAAATGCGAAGGACTCGTGCGAGTACGAGATATGTCTGATGATTTTTATAGTTTCAACGAAAAAAAATTAGAGCTAGCCGGGCAAAAAAAGAAGAAAAGGTATCGCTTGGGAGATCTCATAAAAATAAAAGTAAAGGGTGTTGATTTAGAAAGAAAAACGATAGATTATATATTAGTATGAAGCATAACATAGGCCAAAAGATAAAAATAACTCTCTGGGTTTTATTCGCTGTTGTTATAGGTGTATCCTTCGCGTCTGCGGTCTTTAGTAGTGTCTTTGAAACACCCCAATATGAGAAAATGGAGCAGCCAAAAGAAAATATAGCAGATATCCCAGAACCATCACCCAAGATCGAAGAAGCTCCCAAATATTTTTATCTGCTAAAAAATAAAAATCAAAAACCTAAAGTCTCTGCCCTGTCATTTCTAGTCGGTGATTTAGATACGGGAGAAGTGATACTTTCGAAAAATAAAGAGAAACAGTTTCCGATTGCCTCTATCTCCAAACTCATGACCGCGCTTGTCGCAAGAGATATGGCAGGACCCCTCGATACAACATCCGTTTCTAAAGGGGCTAGAGACACTTACGGTTCAAACGGCAATCTAAGGATCGGAGAAAAAATAAAGATCACAGATCTTATCTACCCCCTGCTTTTAGAGTCAAGCAATGACGCTGGCGAAGCAATAGCTGAATATTTCGATAGAGATGTCTTTATAAGTAAAATGAATCAAACGGCTAGGAAGTTGGAACTATACGAAACAAATTTTGAGGACCCGAGCGGACTCTCTTCCCTAAACCAATCAAACGTGGAAGATTTATTCAGATTGGCAGGATATATAAAACAAAAGAAACCCGAGCTTCTGGAAACCACGACCAAACGAAGCTATTCTAATAAGAAACACACTTGGTTCAGTAATAATCAATTTTTATCGGAAGATGGTTATCTAGGAGGTAAAAGCGGATACACCGATAGTGCATTGCAAACCGTAATCTCGCTTTTTGAAGTTCCCCTATCTAAGACAGGCACACGCAACATCGCTATTACACTGCTTCAGAGCAAAGATCGTTTCAAAGACGTGGAAAATATTTTAAGATATATTAAAAAAAATGTGTACTACGGTGGAGAATCAGACACCAATACCCTATGGGTGAGAGAAAGAACAGATATACCAGACTACGAGCAAGACTTTGTAACCCTCATCTTCGGTGGAGACATAATGCTCGACAGAGGAGTTAGAAACTCTGTGAATAAAAATTTCAACGGGGATTACTCCGCGCTTTTCGAAAAATTGGTAATTTTAAAAAGACCAGATATCGCTTTTGCAAACTTGGAAGGCCCGACCTCTGATGTGGGAGTAGACAGACGCAATTTGTACTCATTCAGAATGGACCCTTCGACTGTCCCGGCGCTTCGTGGCGCAGGACTTTCAATAGTTTCAGTCGCCAACAACCATGTCGGAGACTGGGGACGGGATGCATACTCGGACACGTTGGTAAGACTGAAAGAGAACGAAATCTTATATACCGGTGGAGGACAGAATGAAACTGAAGCCGAGCAGCCGACCATTATTGAAAAATACGGGATGAAAATAGGTTTCTTGGGATTCTCCGATGTGGGACCGGACTCCATGAAAGCGGGCGACGACAAAGCGGGACTGTTGCTTGCCAGCAATCCGCGTTTTGACGAAATAGTGGCAAATGCTTCCAAACAAGTTGATTATTTGGTGGTGTCCTTCCATTTCGGAAACGAATATGAAGCGAAACGCAACCAAAGACAAGAATACCTAGCGCACAAGGCGGTAGATGCCGGAGCCAAAATCGTGATAGGACACCATCCTCATGTGATACAAGACACAGAGGTATATAAGGACGGATTTATTGTTTATTCTCTGGGTAATTTTATTTTCGACCAAGGTTTTTCAGAGGAAACGATGCAAGGACTGCTTCTCGAAATGAAGCTATGGAGAGATGGAGACATGTCTATAAAGAAAAATATTTTAAAACTAAATAAATTCTTCCAACCAGATAAAATAATCGCGGGCAAAGAAGAAAAAATAAAATTTAAGGAATAATAATATGACATTCCAAGCTCATTTAGCATATCCCTATATAATCAGTACTGTTGTCGCAAAAACTATTGGTATACAATTATCGCTTGTCGATAGTATTGTGCTGTTAGTATCTTCAGTAATTCCAGATTTGGATTATATATTTGTATGGTTAAAAGATAGAATTAATAAATTCTCGGCTGAAATTCCTGACCACCACACGTGGATCACACACACTCCGTTTTACTATTTAATTTTAAGTGTTATTATTACATTTATTTCCTTAAGTACTGGAATATTATTTTTTATCGGTACATTTCTGCATTTTATTATGGATATGTTTTATACAGGAGATGGTGTAAGATGGCTACGTCCATTTTCAAACAAAGAGTTTTATGTGAATAACCCAACTCGGGGAAAATACAGAAAAGTGTGGCTTGAAGCTTACCAAAAGTTGCCCATTTGGCGTATTGATTTTGTATTCCTAGTTATCGCTCTAATTATTTTCGTAAATGAATATATAAAATAGCTGTTGTTAAATTCCGCATATGCTAGATTTAACAACACAACTATTCAATTGAAATTTATTTAGCAATCACGACGGCTTCGTCTAGCTTGACGGAGAGAAGTTTAGAAGCACCATCAGTTCCCACGGTTACGCCGTATAGAACACCAGCCCTCGACATGGTTTCTCTGTTATGAGTAACGACGATGAGTTGAGAACGATGCGACAATTTTTCCAACATATCTCCATATTTACGAGAATTAGCTTCGTCTAGGGCGGCATCTGTTTCATCTAGCACTAGAAATGGTGGTGGATTTACCTGCGACATTGCGAATAGTATTGCAATAGAGGTGAGCGACCTCTCTCCTCCAGAGAGCGCGTTTAACTCTCTTACTTTCTTATGTGGAAGTGAAACATCTATCTCGATCCCCTGCTCTTCTATCGTCTCCGATTCAGCAGAATCGTCCCGAGCAGCCTCGAGGGATTCATCTTCAAATATCTCATCCTCTCCTTTACGTTTTTTCTTTTTACTTTCAGTCACAATGGAAAGGGAAGCTGATCCACCACCAAACATCAGAGAAAAGAAATTATTAAATTCCACATTTACTTTTTTGATGCCTTCTTTAAATTCCACATCTATTTTTTCTTTCAAATCTACTATCAACTTCTCAAGGGATTCAATGCTTTTCTTCAAATCTTCCATCTCTTTTGCTAAGAATTCTTCTCTCTCGCTGACCTGTTTGAATTCCTTCATTAATTCTGTCCCGTTCCCTAGCCCCGCATCTTCTAATTTTATTTTAATGCGTTCGATTTTTCTCCTGTTTTCTTCCCTAAACGCTTCAGCAGAAGCGTCGGGCGATCCGCTTTCGGCGGATTCAGCTTCTAGCTCTAAATCCTTGTAAGACAATACCTCAGACCCCACGAGCGCCACTCCTTCCTTCACCTCATTTTCGAAAGAAATCGTTTCTCTAGAAAGATTCTCCTCTTTTACTTTCAGAAAATGGAGAGCGGAAGCTAGCTCCTGATGTTGTACCTTTAACGAAAACTTCTCTCGTTCAAGATCGCGCAGGGATTCCATCTCTTTGTTTATCTCCTGCTTTAGCGTGTCTACTTTTTGAACGAGCTCTTTTTCTTCTGTCTCTATTTTCTGTATCAGAGCGATAGTGTTATTTTTAGAATTTTTTAATTCCGCCAATTCTCTCTCGTCGTTTTGTCTTTTTTCTATCTGCTCCACACTCGCATCTTTGATTTCATTTCCGCATAATGGACATTTGCCCGAAATTTTTACCCTGTTTTCTTTCGCTTCAAGCATACCCTCGATTCTACCGAGTTTTCTCTCCATCTCCCCTTTTCCAGTGCGAAGCCCACTCATCTTTTGTTCAACCACTTTTAATTCCTCTATCTTTTTGTTGCCCTTCTCCGAGCTATTATCTTCTGTAGAAGATATCTTAGACAAGATAACATCAGCTTCCTTCTCTAGCTTAGTTTGTTCTCTAAGCAAGTTTGACTTTTCTTTTTCTAAATAAACACTCTCTTTTTTGAAATATTCTTTATACAAAGCGGCGAGTTCTGCCTGCATTTCCTTTGCTTTTTCAAACTTGTCTACTTGTTTCTTTAAGAAATTTAGATGGGGTGCGTTTTCCCTACGCAAAAGAGAAACTTCTTTCATATTGTTGTTCGTTCTTTCCAGTTTGCGCTCTGATTCTTTTATTTTGTATTGATATATTTTAAGTCCTAGCGCATCTTCTATCATCTCTCTTCTGTCCTTGGAAGATGCGTTTAATATCCTGTCTGCCTCGCCCTGAGAGATAATGTGGTGCCCTGACGAACCTATGTTGACCGAAGACAGCAGATTATTTATATCTTTCAATCGCACTTCCGAACCGTTTAAAATATATTTGTTCAATCCGTCAGAATAAACTTCGCGAGAAATAGAAATGGGATCATAATTTAAATTAATATCCTCGCCACTGTCGCCCCCTAATTTGAAAACCTTATCGAAATTGTCAAAATATATCGTCACGCCCGCGCGCGAACTCTTGGGTAAGCTTTTAGACCCTTTAAAAATGAGATCCGACCCTGAAGATCCACGCATTGATTTCATGGACTGCTCCCCCAACACAAAACGAAACGCCTCTACGACGTTCGACTTGCCGGACCCATTCGGACCCACGATAGCAACTATGGAATTATGAAACTCTAAAGCTGTTTTCTTGGAAAAAGATTTAAATCCGTTTATTTCTAGATTTTTAAGTCGCATATTACTCTATCCAGTTTTTTATTCTTAAAGCTGTTTCAGCCGCCTTCTGCTCCGCTTCTTGTTTTGACTTACCCTTTCCTTCAGCGATCAAGTCACGACCGAAGTAAATACCGACTGTAAAGTGCTTGTCATGGTCCGGCCCTGATTCGCTTAAAATTTTATATGCTGGGGTGACACCGACAAATTCTTGCACTTTTTCCTGTACCAGAGACTTCGCGTCGCGCCAAAGTTTTTTGGAAACAATCTCTTCCGTATGAGGCAAAAGCAGAGTATTGGTCACAAATTTATTCACGGCATTATATCCTTGGTCTATATAAAGAGCTCCGATAAATGCTTCGTATGTGTTGGCTAGGATATATTGCCGCGCCTTACCATTGTCTTTGCTTTCACCTTTAGAAAGAAGTAAATAATCATTCATCCCGATTTTTGAGGCAACTTCAGAAATAATAATCGCGTTGACTAAGGCTGAGCGGATGGCGGTTAATTCCCCTTCTGTATAGTTAGGATATTTTTTGTATAGAAAGTCAGTAACAATAAGCTCAAGCACAGCGTCGCCGAGAAATTCCAAGCGTTCGTTGTGGAAAAGTTTGGAACCCGGGTTTTCGTTTATAAAGGAGCGATGAATAAAGGCCTGTTTTAGAAGGTCTTTGTCTTTAAAAATCATTTTCGTATTTTTTTCAAAATCAGAGAAAGTAATCATAACGTTGTTTTTTAGTTTTTATAATTTTTTAGCGGCCAATAACTCGATCGCCTTTGTGATAAGCGGGATAATGTCATTGTAGATACGAAGTTCTGGAATTTCTGAAAGCTGAAACCAACGAGCCCCGTCCAGTCCACCAGAAGTCCCCAGCTTTAATTCTTGATACTTACTTTCTGCTAAAAAATAGCTCACTTTCTTTAGGATCTTGCCGTTTTCCGGATGCGTTGCTACGTATTCGTTCTCTCCGATTTTTTCTTTTATAGAAATATCAAGACCTATTTCTTCCTTTATTTCCCTAATGGTCCCTCCCTCTGCATTTTCATTTTCTTCAATTCGTCCCTTTGACAGAGTCCAATAACCGAAAACGTCGTGCACTAAGGCAAACAAGACCTTGCCCTCCTCTCTTGCATACACCAACGCTCCTCCCAATTTCTCGACAGGCAATTTTGTGATATCAAGCGGTTCTTCTTGTTTTTTCTTTTTGCTTATTTGTTCTTTTCCTGGTTCACCGATTTCTTTATACACCGCGCCCAGCACTCCGTTTACAAACTTGCTAGAATTTTCTCCGCCAAAAGTCTTCGCCAATTCTATAGCTTCATTTATTGCCACCTTTGGAGGCACTTCCTTCCTGTCACCAAAAAGAAGTTCGGTCAAACCGATTCTTAGAATATTCCTATCAACGACAGAAATCTTGTCGAGCGGCCAATCTGGAGCGGCTTTTTCTATTATCTCATCTACCACCTTAGTTTTTTTCAGAACTTCTTCTGTCAACGAAAAAACAAAAATATCATCCTCCAGTCCAGGAGCGAATTCTTTAAGATTCCTCTCTATCGCCTCTCTTACTTTTTGTTCATCCCAATTGTTCGCCCTTTCGGAGTGAGACATGAAATCCCATTCGAAAAGCGTTTGAAGCACTATTGATCTTGAAAGGTGCCTATTTGCCATAAATTAATGAGCGATAGTGAATATAATTTATGAGCATCCCGAAACGCGGATGCGTGAGGGATGACATAATTATTTATTTGCCTCTGCCTTTTTTGCCTTTTCTTTCTTTTGCTTCTTCTCGGTCTTCTTGATCAAATCTAGAACTTTCATTCCACGATAAAACCCACAAGACGCGCAGACTGTGTGGTTCTTTTTGAAAACCTTACAATTATCGCATTTGGAAAGACCCGTACTTCTAAGCGCATGATGTGAACGCCTGTTTCTCGTATGCGATTTCGTGCTTCTCATTCGTACTACCATAATTTCTTATGCTAGCATATAAAATATAATTTGACAAATGAAGTATAAAGATTATAATGGACTTTATAGAGATTGTTGTGGCTACCAACCACAAGCTCGCTTGTCGAGTCCGAAGAGGCTAATCTATCCTAAAAAAGAAAAAAGTTGGGTGGAACCGCGACTAGATTCGCCCCAACAGAAAATGAGCAATCATTTTTTGTTGGGGCGATTTTATTTTTAACATAGATAACAACTTATGGAAAAAGACGAATTACAAAATTTAAGACATTCTTTGGCGCATCTTCTAGCGGCAGCGGTCAGAGATATCTACAAGTTTGACAAAATTAAGTTAACTTTGGGTCCGGCGATAGATAATGGATTCTACTATGACATAGATTTCGGTGAAGAAAAAGTGAGCGACACGGATCTGAAAAAAATCGAGGAGGTAATGCGAAAGAAGTTACCAAAATGGACCGACTGGGAAAGCAAAGAAATAAGCAAAGAAGAAGCTCTGAGGTTTTTTCAGAATGAATACAAAGCCGAATTGATAAACGAGATTGCGGACCGCGGAGAAAAAATCACCACCTACACTTGCGGAGGATTTACCGACTTGTGTCGCGGTGGACACTTAGAAAATCCAAGCAAGGAGATTGATCCATTTTCTTTCAAACTCGACCGTGTGGCCGGAGCCTACTGGCGTGGAGATGAAAAAAATAAAATGCTTACCCGCATTTACGGGTTAGGATTTGAATCAAAAGAGAAACTCGATGAGTACCTGGAACTTCGAGAAGAGGCAGGAAGGAGAGATCATAAGAAAATCGGAAAGGAAATGGATTTGTTCGTTTTTTCCGAATTAGTCGGTAGCGGCTTGCCTTTATGGACTCCGAAGGGAACGGTTTTGAGAAATTTACTTGATGATTTCGTCTGGGAACTTCGCAGAAAGCGAGGGTACGTAAAAATAGAGATACCTCACATAACAAAAAAAGAATTATATGAGAAAAGCGGGCATTGGGATAAATTCAAAGACGAACTTTTTAGAATTACCACGCGCGAAGGACATGAACTTGTGATGAAACCAATGAACTGTCCGCATCATATAGAAATCTTCAACCGTAAACAGTGGAGTTATAGGGAGTTGCCACAGGAATATTGCAACTCAACAACTTGCTATCGGGATGAGCAAACGGGGGAACTCTCAGGATTATCGCGAGTACGCAGCTTCACTCAGGACGACGCACATGTGTTCTGCCGTATGACGCAGGTTAAAGAAGAATTTTTAGAAATTTGGGATATAGTACAGGAGTTTTATAAACCATTTGGTTTTGTAATACGGGTAAGATTGTCTATACATGATCCGAACCAATCGGAAAAATATCTTGGAGATAAAAAAGGGTGGGAATATGCAGAAGAGGTGTTGAGAGAAATTATAGTTTCAAAAAATACCCCATGGTTTGAAGGTTTGGGAGAAGCTGCTTTCTATGGACCCAAATTAGATTTTATGGCAAAAGATGCTTTAGGTCGAGAATGGCAAGTGGCGACAATACAATTAGACATGAATATGCCGGAGAGGTTTGATCTGTCTTGTATAAATGAAAAGGGAGAACGAGAACGCATCGTAATGATTCATGCCGCCATAATGGGATCAATCGATAGGTTCCTGTCAATTCTTATCGAACACACGGCCGGTGCCTTCCCCCTCTGGCTCTCGCCAGTACAAGTGAAGGTCATCCCCGTACGCACAAGTCACAATGAATATGCGAGAAAAGTTTTTGAATTATTGAAAGAAAATGGCATCCGTGCGGAATTCGACGAAAAAGAAGAAAATCTCGGTTCAAAAGTTCGTGACGCAAAAAACAACAAGCTGCCATACTGGATAGTCATCGGCGATAAAGAAATTGAGGCCAATAAAGTAACCCTTGAATCCCGTGACAAAGGTTCTCTCGGCCAAGTATCTAAAGAAGAATTAATTCAAAAATTAACTGAAGAAATAAAAAATAAAGCATAGTATCGAAATACACCCAAGTAAATCCATTTTGTCTACTATCTAGACGGCCGTTAGTATAGGAAACAATAAAAAGTCGTTAGGACTTCCCAATTCTTCTAAGTGTCCCAGTTTTACTAATTTTAAAAATTTCAACATGTTCTAAAATATTCAGGTTGTCTAGATCCGTTATCAGAGACTTAGGTATTTTGACTTTCCCGACCCACACGCTTTGATGAATCATTTCAAACCCCAAATTCCTCAAAACTTCTCTCAACCAATTACGTTTTCTGCGCAACCGTTCGGGTATATCAAAACTTACAATAATCGGATTATCTTGATCAACTATTTGGTAATGCCTAGCAGGTAGAGCATTTTTAAGCTGGTCCAGTTTCTTTTTGCCTTTATTGGTTATGCTAAATTTATTGTTCTGTGTTTCTTGAACCAACCCACTGTGTTTCATTTTCGAAATGAAAGCAGTCAATCTTTTTTTCTTTATTCGCAAGTTTTCTTCTCCGGCTTTCCTAAATTCACGGGTTCGCTGGCGTTTCTCATATTCATGTCCAACCTTCCCGGAACTCGCCCCATAACCAGCAGTCAGAACGGCAGAAAAAAAATCAGCTTGCACCATTGTCTGATCACGGAGAAACTCCAAAGCCTTCAATAAAATTCTTCCTTTCATATGATTACCAATAAGTCTACCACACTAACGGCCGTTAGTATAGGAAACATGCAAAAAATTCTATAAATAAACTACTTTCATCCCGAGTTCCTTAGCTTTTTGGTGCTCCCATACCGCTCCCGTGGAAGTTTCCCAGCCAGACATAAAATAAGAAACTGAAACGTAAGACTTAAAAATAGGTAGATAAAATTTGTTCTGGATGTCATCAACTAATTTTTCCAAACCGAGTTTTTCTTTAAGTACCTGGATTGCATCCTCAAAGGGCATTATGTCAAAAACATTCAAACCCTGGCTCTGCAATTTTTTTATCGTTTCGTTAAAAACGTCCATATTCGCCTCAAAAGAACCTAGGCCCCCATTGGCGAGCGGTCCGCAAACTTCTACTATCGGTTTGGGCATCCTTTTCAAAATCCTTT
Organism: uncultured Candidatus Saccharibacteria bacterium; assembly: GCA_964362545.1. Taxonomy (GTDB): domain Bacteria; phylum Patescibacteriota; class Minisyncoccia; order Phycocordibacterales; family UBA9973; genus UBA9973. The sequence continues at coordinate 2,221 of CAYIEM010000012.1, read as the reverse complement.
CAGCCACAACATACAAATCATCTACCGATTCAGATTTTTCCACATCTTTCCAGTCTTCTTCCTTCCAATATTTTTTTGTTACTTCACTGAATTCCATTTAGATATCAATCTCCGCCAGTTTGGCGTTCGACTGGATGAAAGACTTCCTCGGTGGCACTTCGCTACCCATTAAGATTTCAAAAACTTTATTGGCCTCTTCGGCGTCTTCTATGTTCACCTTTTTTAACACGCGGTTTTTTGGGTCCATCGTCGTTTCCCAGAGTTCTTCTGGATTCATTTCTCCGAGACCTTTGTATCGCTGGATATGGATTTTGCCTGATTTTGTTTTCACTTCTTCTTCCGTTTCTTCGTCTGATCCTTCGGTGGACTCAGAACCTTCGGCCTCCTGTATCTCACTTACATCAGTTCCCTTTCCTATGATTCTTATCTTTTCCTCATCGGAATAAGCATAATTTATTTCTTTGCCCTTTTTTATTTTGTAAAGTGGCGGTTGAGCGATAAAAATAAATCCTGCATCTACAACTTGTCTAAAATATCTATAGAAAAGAGTAAGCAAAAGTGTACGGATATGCGCGCCATCCACATCAGCATCTGTCGCAATGATTATTTTATGATAGCGCATTTTAGAAAGATCAAAAGTATCCCCTATCGATGTACCCATGGCAATGACGAGAGCCCGCACTTCTTTTGAAGCCAGCATTTTGTCGATGCGCGCGCGTTCCACGTTTAATATTTTTCCTCGTAGAGGAAGCACCGCTTGTGTGCGCCTGTCTCTGCCCTGTTTGGCCGAACCGCCTGCCGAATCGCCTTCCACAAGGAACAACTCCGACTCTTCCGCACTTTTGCTCTGACAATCCGCCAATTTCCCTGGTAGCGTCATCCCTTCAAGCGCGCCTTTGCGTAGCACCGAATCCTTAGCCGCTTTAGCCGCTTTGCGAGCTTTTAGCGCGAGAACAGATTTATTAATTATGGCTTTCGCATCATCTGGGTTTTCCTCTAAAAAACTAGCAAACGCTTCTCCGAACACAGTTCCTACCGCCCCTTGCGCTTCCATCGAACCGAGTTTCGCTTTCGTCTGTCCTTCAAACTGAATCTCGCGAAGCTTCACTGAAATGACAGCAGTGAGACCTTCCAAGACATCATCCCCTGTGAACCCTCCTTCAGATTCTTTCATCATCTCATTTTTCTTGCAGTAGGTGTTCAGTGTCCTCGTTAGGGTAGTCTTAAAACCAGTCACATGGGTGCCTCCTTCAGCTGTGTAAATGTTGTTTGCAAAAGGAATTATCTTATCTACAATATCATCCACGTATTGGATGGATATCTCGACACCTACGCCATCTAATTCTTTTTCTATATAAAAAATATTTTTCTGAATGGGTTTCTGAAACTTGTTGTAGTATTTTATGAGCGAGATAAGTCCTCCTTCAAAATAAAAAGAGGTGGATGGCAATTCCAGTCCTAGATCTCTAAAGTAGAAGACATCAGAATCGTCCAGTCCCTTTTTGTTATCCCACTCCCGAGCGTCAATTATTAAAATCTTGAGTCCCTTCACTAGATAAGCCTGCTGGCGAATATGGCTTATGACTGTATTTAAATCAAACTTAATATCTTTGAAAATTTCTTGATCTGGCTCGAAAGTAACGATGGTGCCATGAAGCTTCGACGGACCCGTCTTTTTCACTGCACCTTTTTTCTTGCCTTGTGAGTATTCCTGGGCATATCTTCCACCGTCTCGATGCACCTCTACTCTGCAAAAAATAGAAAGGGCGTTCACCACGCTCGCTCCCACTCCATGCAAACCTCCGGAGACTTTGTACCCTGTCGTGTCTCCGCCGAATTTTCCTCCAGCGTGGAGAGTCGTCATCACTGTCTCGAGCGCGGAAACTTTGGTTTTCTTGTGCATATCGACAGGTACTCCCCGACCGTTGTCAGCGACCCGAATACGGTTATTAGGGAGAAGCACTACTTCAATATCATCGCAAAAACCGCCCATCGCTTCATCGCGCGAATTGTCAAAAATCTCCCATATGAGATGATGAAGACCGTCCGGCCCCGTAGTGCCAATATACATTCCAGGACGACGCCTTACAGGCTCCAAGCCCTCTAGGACCGATATGTCTGAAGCATCGTAATGATGGGCGCCTTTTTCTGTGTTTTTAGCCCATTTTTCTTTAGCCATAGAAGGTAATTATAGCAGAACTTATCTTACTTGCCAACCATT
>CAYIEM010000011.1:0-23221 GCA_964362545.1 uncultured Candidatus Saccharibacteria bacterium | reverse complement strand
GACCAGTAATTTATACGCTTGCAAGCAGCACAGGCGAGTTTTATGAGTCTTTCTTGGGACATAGGTATAGATTAGTATAAAAAACTCTAAAAAGCAAATGCTTGTCAACCTGCCAGGTTGACAAGTACTACCCAAATTTTGCCCCACCGATTTGTTTCAAAATCCCTGAATCGAAAGTGTATGTAGTGCCTTTTTGTACTTCAAAACGCTCTTCAGCCAAAGCAATTAGTCTAGTAACTAACTCCACTTTTGAAACACCCGACCTTTTCCAGTTGTGGTCATACAAACCGCCAGGTAAGGTGTTAACCTCATTGACGTAAACTTTATTAGATAAATTGTCGATCAGGAAATCAATCCGAGCAGTACCTTCGCACCCAAGCGTTTTATAAGTTTTTCTGCCTAAACCTTTAACTTGCTCCAAAAGCCCTGCGTTTATTTTAGCCGGAATTTCGCTGTAAGCGTTATTAACACCGCCGTTTTTCTTGCCGCCTCCTATATATTTATCCTGGAAATCAAAGAACTCAGCCTTGTTAAGTGGCCTTTCCACCGAGGCCAACTGCAACTCATCATTCCCTATCATCGGCAACGTTACCTCAATAAGGTTTTCTATTCCCTCCTCCACTAAGACTTTATCATCATAATGCAACGCCACCTCAACTGCATTTTCAAGCTCTTCCTGTCTTTTAATTTTTGATATGGCTATACTTGACCCTAGATGCACCGGTTTTACAAAAAGCGGGAGTTTCAGCTTTGAAATTTCACTTTTAAATTTTTCCTTGTCTTTACTCCATTCGTTTCGCGTAAACCAAACATACGGCACTACTGGTACACCTTCTGTCTGTAAAACTTGTTTGGTAAAAACTTTATCCATAGCCACCGCCGAAGCAAAAATATCACAGCCGACGAAAGGCACGCCTGCCATACGAAGAAGTCCCATAAGAGAACCATCCTCACCATATGTGCCATGCATGGCCGGAAAGGCCACATCAATGTGCACTGTTTTAGAAATTATGCCTGGCCAAATTATTTTAAGGCCGTTGTCGAAAAGCACCTGAACTTTTTTTTGTTTCTTGAGAATTTCCGGCAGGTCATCTTGTTTGAAATATTTAAGATCATTCATTTTTTGGTCAGAATACCAAGATCCATCTTTGGCAATGTAAACTGGCCAAACCTCGAAATTCCCCGCCACAAGAAGCGACTCAATAATGGGCATGTGGGCAGTTATGATGGACACATCATGTTCCGCGCTTCTGCCCCCGAAAAATACAGCAATATTTTTTTTCATGAATTATATATAGAGCTCCTTGAAATATACTTTTCGTAGGGGTTGCGAGGCTGGCGAGCCGAGCACTTCAGGGTTTTTTAAGCTTCAAAAAATCCGTACTGGAGAAAAGTTATATTTCAAGGAGCTCTTATCTGCCTAATAATACTGGTCCGGCCAATCGTTTTGAAGCAACACTATATCACCACTTACCGTAAGATGTGGCAACGCGTTAAGCGCCGATAAACCATCGCTAAACCATATTATATCACCCTTGTAACCAAACTCCATAAGACCTTGCTCAATGTGTGGAGTAACAGAATTTTTAACCAAAACGATTTTTTCGATTCCGGATTGGGCCAGCTTTTTTCCGATTTCTCTGTGAATGGCCTCTGTCTTATGTCCCATTTCCACTAACCCGGGCGTCACATAAAATCTTCTGTGTCCTTTTAGCGAAGCCAGGAATTCTATCACTGCTTTGACCCCATCGGGGTTGCCATTATAACTATCGTCAAGTATTGTCACCCCGTTTTGGTCGGTTTTCGGCTCTAGTCTGTGATCAAACGGTTTTGTGTTCCCAATTCCCCTCTTTATTTGTTCCATAGACATCCCCAATCGAAATGCCAAATCTACAGCCACCAAAAGTGGACCCACCTGATGCAAACCCAGAAGTTTTGATCTAAATTCAAATTTTTCTTTGCCACGAGACAGGGTAAATGAAATACCCGACAAATCTGTCTTTGCATTTTCTGTTTTCCATTCTGATATTCCGTTTCTGTCGTAAATAATATGACTTTTAGAAGAATGTTTTTTTGCCAGAACACTTTCTCCGTTCACATACAAAGGTCTCCCCCCTAGCCACTCTGCCAATTCAAAAATCGTGCCAGTTGTAACATCCAAACTTTTAAATTTTTCTAAATGGGCCTCGTTAACACCAGTAATGACTCCCAGTTCTGGACCAACCAATTCGCACATCTCTTTTATATCTCCCTTGTAATATTCCCCTAATTCAAAAATTAAAATTTCCTCATCCCCTTTCAAGGTCTTCACAAATTTACTAATCCCAAGAAGAGTGTTATAGCTGTGCGGCGGAGCGGCAACTCTGCGTCCTTCCCCAAGCACAGTTTTCAATATTTCCCGCATCGTCGTTTTGCCGAAACTTCCCGCTATGCCTATTTTCATCCCCTTGTGATTTTTAATTTTATTTTTCGCGCTCTTGATTATAAAATATTCGATCGGAGCTTGAATTAAAAATTTGCTCGCCGCAAGCGGAATAATTATCCCGTAACTTACAATGCCAGGAATAAGTATTAAGGATAAGACAAATAAAACCCACTTTAGTTGAGCAAAGTCGTTTAGTAAGGTATAAAAAGAAAACAAAAGAGCTAGCGTAAAGAGAAGCCAAGCCAGGGAGAGAACAAGGATGGCCTTTGGAGTTTTTACTAGATGCTTCCTCACCTCAACATTGTGAAAATCCTTCACTCGTCCGAGCCATTTCAAATAAGCTAGGATCTTATACTCACTCGCTTGGAGCATATAGACGATAGATCGCGGATAATTAAAATTGTATGAAGACAACCATTTTTTCAGCATATTTTATTGCAAAAATTTTTGTATTATTTTAGAGATTTCTTCCGGCCTTTCTTGGTGTACAAAGTGTCCGCAACCTTCAAACACCTCAATTCTGGAATCTTTTATCAGCATGGAAAGTTTCTCTCCGTCGGAGAGAGGGGTCTCTTTATCATTCGCGCCCCAGATCAGAAGTACGGGTATTTCTATACTTTTGGCATTTTCGGATAAATTTTCATTTACAATTTGCACAAAAGTATTCCTGAGGGCTCCGGCGTTTAAATAATCTCCCCCCACTTTACTATACATCTTTCTACGTAAAGATTCCCGGAAAAACAAGAGAGGTGGTATATATGTTACAAATTTACCGATTTTCGCAACAACCTTAAAGAAGCGGTTACGCAACGTTTTCCTATTCGCAACACCCGCAGAAGAAATAAGGATAATTTTTTGGGTGTCAAAAATTCCGCCGGCCTCACCTTTCATAGCTATCCTCCCCCCAAACGAATGCCCCAGGACAGCATACACTTCTAAATTTAATTTCTGGATAAAATCACATACAAAAAGAATGTACTTATTCAGATCCCAGGTTTCTTTCGGCATTTCACTTCCACCAAAACCGGGCAAATCAAGACGTACGACTCTGTAATAATTTTTGAGAGGGGAAGCCAAGTTATCGAAAGTATGAAGATTACTCTGCCACCCGTGCAGAAAAATCAAGGTCTTGCCAGACCCTTCATCCCTATACTCCGTGGCCAGATTTTGGACAATTATCTTCACGGTTTCAATATAACATTTTCAAAATCTTTCGGCACATTGGTCAAACCTTTGCAACCACTTTTTGTGATCAAAACCATGTCCTCTATGCGCACACCTCCGAAACCTTTAAAATAAAGACCTGGTTCTACCGTCATTACACACCCTGCAGGTATAATGTCTTCACTTTTTGGTTTGAAATTGGGCCATTCGTGAATGACAGTTCCCACACCATGACCAAGACCATGTTTAAAATTGTTTTTAAATTTATTGCTTAAAAAACTTCGCGTTGACTTGTCTATAATTTTGGCTCTGCGTTCTCCTGTCTTTAGTTTATTAATCGCTCGATTTTGAGCCTCCAAAACTGCCAGATAAACTTTTTTCTGCTTAACGCTTGGCTCACCCCAAAAATAAGTTCGGGTCATGTCTGAACAATAATGATTCACCGTGCAACCAAAATCGAACATAATAATATCCCCAACCTTCAATTTCGTTTTAGTAGGTTTCAGATGATGAATGTTTGCAGTATTTTTACCGAAAGCCACAATCGGTTCAAAGGATAAAATAGGCGCGCCGAATTCTATAAAACGCTTTTTAATAAAATCAGCAATTTCAATTTCCGTTATTCCAATACGTAATTTTGCTACAGTATACTGTAGCACTTTTTCACTTATTCTTTGCGCTTTTAAAATATTGGCAAGTTCCCGTTTGCTTTTTACTGCTCGAATTTCATGGATTAATTTAGTTTTCATATATTTTATACCTTGTTGCAAAATCTGCGATAGCAGAACCTATAACATGTCTTAAGTTTTGTGCATATGCATAAAATTTAAGACACTTATTTTAATAAACTTCCTGCTGATAACATTTTTCACAGTACACTATCTCCGGTCTATCGGGAGCGTAAGAAGTTTCAAACTCATTGGGACAATTGGGTTTCATACATTTTCTACGCCAGAGCTTATAAGGATTTCTCCATTTTTTTCTCTCACAATACCTACAATTCGGGCAAAACCTAGGTAGTGGTATTTTCATAAGTCTACAAAAACGTAACTCATTTGGAGTGATGCGGTATGCGGATGAGCACTTTGTTTCGACTTGTCCTTTGTTGGGGCAAGCGATAACTTCCGTAAGGACATCGTCAGAAACATCGCTCAATCTATCCGGAAGGTTGTTGCTTTCTATTGTGACCAAATACGTTTTTTCTATGAAATCACGCCATTTATATCCATGATCCAAAACATCGGACTGTTTCATTGGAAATTCTTCATAGGCCAAAGACTCGTTATATGCAAAAGGAGATAATTCAGTTGGGAAAAATTCACCGTATCTATATGAGATTCCCTGCTTGTTTATATAAGGCAGATCATTCATATGTTTGATAATTCTAGGAATTAGACTTTCGTATTCTTCTTTTGTATATTGTTTGTTTAAAATACAATAACTTTTATTCACCAATCCCACGCAACCAAACATGTTGTTTGAATTATCTGAAGATATGCAATATTTCGAATCATAAGCTGCATTTATAAAAATAGAGAACATGAGATGATTGTTACCCGATCCAGCATCCGTCAGTTCGTAACAAGATTGATTTTTGCCAGTCCATGCTAAATCATACGAATCTCTAAGAATATTGTTGTCAAAAAAAATATATTTGGAGTTTTCAGCGTCAACCAACCCGAATGAATAAAATGTGTTTTTGGAATTTTCTATGGAATCTCCCGTGCAATTGTAAGAATTTTTTATATTTGCAAAAATACATAAAGTATTTTTGCAAAGTTTTAAAAACTCTTTTTTCAATTCCTCTTGTGTTAAATATGAGTCAAATGATAAACTCGCCATCTGTCCTAGATATTGTTCTCGAGAAAGCTGTTGATTTCGAAAGACATAGCTTTTATTTCTTAGGTTAGATGACATAAAGCAATCAGTGCAGTTCGTGCAATTGAAAAGAAAAGTGCTATCCACACATTGACTGGAATTTACTAAAAACCTAGAATTGTAACTTTTCGAGGAATTAATCAACTCATATCCTCTCTCACATGCAATTATGTTGAGACAATCAATGCAAATACGATTACCCCCGTCGTTACCGTGTACTTGCTTAGAGTAGTAAATATCTTCAGACCCGATGACAGTATAAGACAAGTATATGTTACGACTATAGAAGGAATGGTTTGAATACTCACACCCTTCGTTATTATTTCTTTGCCTAAATTGTGATTTTGGGACTTTTTCGAAAAGTTCGAAAAATTGTTCAAAAAAAGTTCTTGAAAAAGAAAAATCTGTACCGTATTTAGTGCAATCTTCCCGATCGTTATAACAATTCACGCAAAAAACTTTATACGGAGATTCGAGAGAATACATCGAAATTATATCTTTGGAACATTTGTCACATTTGCGTTTAAACAAAGTTCTTTCATTAATAAAAGCCAGTTTTCTCTTTAACCTGCAATCAAAACAAAACGTCGGTGGCGGAACTTTCATTTTCTCATAGAAAGAAAAATCTTCTGGTTCTATTGTGAAATTTTTTTTACAATTTTGGCAAACCGTAGATACTGGGCCCATCGAGTCTGAGACTCTCAGAGTCGAATGACTTGTCGAATGTGATTTATTTTGAGCCTCCATAGTCTAAATTATACAGTGTATCGATTATCTTTTCCATATCGGAAAATCTGCCCTCCATAGTCGAACCAAGGACAGTAATAACAATATCGTGCTCATATTTGTCCCTGTATATTATAGTCAGGTTACCACCAGAAAGCGGAGTAAAACCTGTTTTAGAAAATAAGAGGTTGGAAATTTTTTCTGTTATATAGTTAGTGTTTTTGATGCTATGGTGGAAACCGGATTCAGACTTTATGCTTATTTCCGGCATTGCGCTTGCGCTAAAGACCCCTCTGTGCCCTAAAAACGCGTACAGAGCCATAATATTCACATTTTCCGCAGATGCATAGGCGCCAGCGAATTGATCGTTGAAATCAAGCCCTGTCGCATTCAGGAACAAAGTGTTTTCCATGCCGATCCTCTGCGCCTTGCTATTCATTTGTATTAAAAAATCGTCCGGTTTTTCTGCCATAAGGTAAGCACCATCATTGACAGAACCTACTAAGGTAAATTTAGCAAGCTCTTCAACTTTAAACTTCTCTCCAACAAAAAATCCATAATCCCCGTCCTGTTTTATAGCTTCGGGAGATACGGCCACCACATCCTCTAGAGAATGATTATTCAAAGCCACAGCAACCGTCATTATTTTCGTAAGAGATGCTATGGGCATTGTCACATTGTCATTTTTTCCGTAAATCTTTTTTTTCTGTGTCTGATCGTATACAGAAAACGCTTGCGCCTCAATAGAAATATTTTCAAACGCATTCCGTATTTCCTCCGCTTTCATTTCTTCGTTCTGTAAAGAAGCGTTCCACTTATAATTCCCAACTGAAAATAAAATTGCCTCTAAGGCAATGACAATCAAAATAAAAAACAAAAAATAATGTTTATTGGTCGTCGGTTCCATCTTTTATTTCGTCTGCCAGATTTTGGGCGGATGATTCTATAGATTTGGATACTGTTTCGTAATCCGGCAATTCGTCCACTGACTTCACTCCCATAAAAGAAAGCAATTCAAATGTCGGTTTGTAAATGAAACGTCTGTTGTCTTCCGGATCTAGATTTTTTTCTACCAAACCCCTTACAGAGAGCGCCCGCAGGGTAAAACTCGAATTTACCCCCCGTATGTAATCAATAAGAGACCTACTTACTCCGTTTTTATAAAGAATGATGGACAGTGTTTCGAGCGATGCTTTTGAGAGATCTTTATTCAATTCTTCTTTCTGTAGTCTCTCTATGAGATAAGATAACTCCGGTGCTGTGCCCAACGTCATGTCGTCTCCCTTTTCCTGCAACACTATTCCTCTCTCTTTCAAAACATCTTTTAATTTCTGAATACTTTCATTTATCTCTGTAATGCCTATACCCAAAAATTCTCCCAGCTTTTTCCTGGATATCGGTTCGCCTTTGAAAAAAAGTATTGCCTCTATTTTTTGCTCTAAGTTCATAATGTTTACTCCCGATAGGATTTATATTTTGAAATGCTCTGGTAAAGAATTTCAAGAGTCGTGGGTTCCCTGTCCTTATGACTCCGAGGGCGAAGGCTCAGAAATTTTTTACCAGAACATTTATGCTGATTCCGTTTGTTTTTTAATGATAATATCCTGAAAATTCTCTTTCTGTACGACATGCAGTATCCCTTGTCTGACAAGCTCTAGCATAGCAAGAAAACTAATAATTACAACCACCTTCTCTTCTTTTGTTTTTGCTGCTCCCGCAAATTCTTTGAAATTCATCTCGAGCGCCTTCTCTATTCTTTCGGTTAATTTTGAGATCATTTCTTCTATGCTTATCACTTTTTTCACTTCCACTTCTGGTAAGAACACTTTTTTGGGCATCCTACCTAACACCTCGCGAGCAAAAGTCATCATCCTGTCTCTCGTGATCTGTGCGTCGGGCAAAAATACCAATACTTCGTTTTTTCTCTCCCCCTGCGCGAAAATTATTTCTTCGCCAAACATTCTTTTAATATTGATGGAGAGTCTGGTGTAAAGTTCGTAAAGTTTCAACCTTTCTTCTAAATTATGTATATCACTCTCTTCCTCGGAAGTAAGATTCAAATCCGGCAAAAGAGATTTTGATTTTATCAAAATAAGTGTCGCAGCCACCACTATGAAGTTAGAAATTTGGTGGTTATCATGTTTCTCTATTTTATTTACATAATTTAAATAATCTTCTGTTACCTGTGCCAATGATAAATCATTAATAAAAAACTTCCTCTCCTCTATTAAAGAAAGAAGCAAATGAAAGGGACCCTCGAAATTTCCGGCCCTTATTTTATATACCTCGTTTTCCATTTTATCTATTTAAAATAGTAATTGTAATCTGTAGTGTAGCTACAAAGAACATCCAGAGAAGATACGGTATGTTCACTAGCGCCACCCATTTAATGCGCGGATAGATAATCCACATTCCCCAAATCAAAGTCCCTAATACGAAAATAATGTCTAAGGAAGCCAGATAATTATTTTGTAAACTAAGCTGAATCGGACTAAATGCGAAGTTAAAAATGAGATTAAGAATAAAAGGTAGCGCTACTATCCATGGTAATTCTTTCTTATAAGCTTTCTGAAAAACCGTCATAAAAGAAAAAGCAATGATAAAATAAAGTACAGACCACACGGGTTCCGAAAGCCAAGCAGCCGGAGCCCAAGACGGCACTATAATTTCCGGATTTAGCCCGGGTGAAACTGGTAAAGTATCCATATGCCAATTATACCATACAAAGAACATAAAAAGCGGTTCACTTTGTTAGAGAACCGCTTTCTTTCAATCTTTGTCTTCCAGGATCGCGGCTAATACAAAGCCGCCTATCATCAGAATAAATCCGATGATAGTGAGCCAAGGCGACTTCCCGCCTAGGCCCAGGGTGAAGATTAGCATCCCCAACCCGGAGATGACAATAAAAACGCCTTCCATATGGGCCTCCTTTTAATTAACTACCTACATAAGAGTTTCCTATGTAGGTAAAGAACAAAGTGAAACTCCCTTCATTAAAGCAGAGAGAGAGAGATTTGTCAAGCCCTAATTTAAAAAAACTAACTTTGTATTAATTTTCCAGAAAACAGAAAAACTCCCTCGGACTTTAAAATTTTAATTTTATTCTTTGCACCCCTATTATACCCACTAGGCCTGCCATCGGAACGTATTACTCTGTGACAAGGAATTTTCAGATCGTAATTCTTGTTTAAGATATTCCCCACTGCCCTATACGCCCACGGACTCCCCGCTTTCCTCGCCACCTCCTTATAGGTCAAGACTTTCCCTCTTGGGATTTTTCTCACAACCTTGTAAACTTTTTCCGTAAAAGAAAGCATATTAAGCCTACTTTAATTTTTCTGCATCTGCCTTAGAAAGAAATTTAAATTGATTGCCTCCGCACACAGAGCACTGACCCTTAGCAGAATACCTGCCGTTTTTCTCTCCGACTACCGGATTCTTCATTACTTGCATCGTTGGCTTATTATTTGCATCCCTACACTTCATACACAAAGCTTTTAAATCTTGCATGTGATTTTGCGAAATCATGCCCCGCAATTGATTCTGCGAATCATGTCGTATTCTCCTTTTAAATACGACCTAAAGCGAGGCACTATTCTTTTTGGTTAAATTATTAATATAACTTCATCATATCACAATTCTATCTTTTTGCTTATTTTTCACTAAAAATTCATTTCACCGTGAAATTCTCAAATTGATCCATAGGTTCTTGCCACCTGGCATCTATTTTAAAAACTTTAGCATGTTCAGGTCCGTTTCTGCACCATTCCATAAATTCTTTCAATTTCTTTTCTTCGCCTTCGGCAACTATTTCCACCGTCCCATCGGGTTCATTCCAGACCGAGCCGGTCAAACCAAGTTCTCTCGCCTTCCCTTGACTTCTATCGCGAAAAAATACCCCTTGCACTTTTCCATGAATTTTTAAAATTATTTGTTTTTTCATTTGGACAAATCATTTGCCAACTCATCTCGAAGATTGGCTATGGCTTCTGTCAGTTCGATACCTGTCAACTTGATAGATTTTTTTGTTGATCCGAAAGGGGTCAGAGTTTCTTTGTCATATGCATCAAGCGATATCCAGGTACTGGCAAACTCCTTGATAAGCTCAAGCACTGATTTTGGATCAAGAGCAATATGTTCAGGTAATAGCGCCTGAATATCAGCAACTGATTTCATGAATGCATCATAATTTTTCGCGATTTGTTTTTTATTTACTGTATAACCTTTGGTAATATGTTCTCGTAATGTCTTCGTTGCCCACTTGCGAAATTCAATAGCAACTTTAGAGTTTGTCCTATAACCCACACCTAAAATAACATCTAGAGAATAAACTTTTACAGGTTTATCAGAATTTGCAATATGCATTTTTTGCATATTACTTTTTTCTTCGATTTCTCCTTCTTTGAATATGTTTCTTGTGTGTCGAGATACTACAGATTGGTCAACATCAAAAAGATTGACTATTTGGGCCTGTGTTGCCCAAATAGTTTCGTGCAAAATATCACCTCGAAGCTCGATAGCTCCGTTTTTTGCCTGATAGATAACAACCTTATTGTCTTTTTTTAATTGCTTTTCCATACAGTCTGTCAGTGTAATTATATCATTGTCATTTTTGTTTAGCTTGCTATTTTTTGTCTTTATTTTTGAAACCAGATTTCGATGGAGACACTGATATCTATTCCATCGTAAAGATTTTCCTCGTAGCGAATTTGTTTCTTTAATGGCAAAAGATAAGTGGCAGAGTATCGGTCTGGGAAAATAGAAGTCACCCACTCGCTATGACCTATCTTGGCCCGGGCGTACACTGCGCCCCAACCCCGACGCAACTTCCCTTTTTGCATCTCTTTTATTTTAGCCGATATATCTTCTGGCAACCGCGCAAAACGCCAAGCTCCGCTCTTATCGGGCTTGTCCGACCAACCCTCCTTCCACACCATTACCCTGCTTTTAAACTTAAATTTCTTTCCGCTGGTTCCCTTTTTCTTTTCCGATTTTTTTGTCTTCTTTACTACTTTTTTATTCATACGAATTATCTACTTTACTGAACTAAAGTGGATTAGAAATTAGATTTGTTTTCATAAATCTATTATGCAATATTCTTATTTCTTTGTTAAATTATTAAATTTTTGTTGGTTCCAGTATTCTTGGAACGTATAAATCGTTACTAAAAAACAATACCTCCATACCTTTCCTTATTTCATAAGCTGTATAAAGAAAAGAAAACTCTTTTTTCTTTAATTTCTTATATAATTTTTTAGTTTCTGGTGTATTGTCGTAAGAAACAATATACTTTGCATTTTTTATTTTTTGTATTTTCTCACTGACTTCTTTATGGTCACTATTTTTATAATTATTCATATATAAAGATGGCCCTTTCAAATAATAGGGTGGATCAAAATAGAAAATTGTATTATTATCTTCCTGAATTATATTAATGAGTTCCAATGCATCTTTGTTATATAAATGAATACTTTTTTTGTACTTTGCTACCAGTTTTATCCTTGTTATTAAATCTTTTTTATTGAAACGGCAATTAATTTTATAATTTCCATTTTGTTCCATTCCACCTATTATTCCTCCATCGATAATTCCAGATATATTTGTTCTATTTAAAAAGAAAGTTGCAAAACCAAGATCAAATAATTTTTCTTTATCTTTGTTTTTGTAAACTTTTTCAAATTTTTTCCAATTTTCCACTGTAATTTCGGTATTATTTATTTTTCTGCAAAATTTTTCGGTCTCGTTTAAAATCGAATACCAAAAGGCATAAATTGCCTTATCAAAGTCATTTATCGTTATTTCTTTTACATAACCACTAATTAAAAGGTGGAGAGCGACAGAAGCTCCCCCAGCGTAAGGTTCGACATAGTGTCCGTTAATGTTATTCTTTTCGCACAGCAAGGCAATAAACTTGGCTAGTTTATTTTTACCTCCAGGGTACCTCAATGGTGAATAAAATTTCATAAATTTAAACTACCCTCTATTAATAATAGTAAATACTTTTATCCCTCTAATCTTGTTACTTGAGACTCCTCTTTCAAAAGTAGTAGGCTTTTTAATCTTTTTCTCGGGATCATAAATAAAAAAGTAAATGCTTTTACAATCATGTCGGCGACTATATTTTATCAAATCATCATTTAACTCCTTTTCAAGATTTTTTCGTAAAGTACTTTCATCTGTATTTCTTGTGAGAGTGGTCTTAACCTCTATAATAGAACCATTATCCATGAGTAAAAAATCAGCTCTCGACGGCGAAGCTCCATCCGACGGATTCCACTCTTCGTCTACCACATCGTCAAAAAACATCGATAAAAGAGCGTGTAAAAGATCTTGAATGTCATATTCATCAATGATATCTAGTGTTGGTCTATTTTTATATCTAGATTTTAATTGTTCAGCAATAACATCAAAATGGACTAAGATATATCTAACTATTTCCAACGCTTGATTATTAAGATATTTGCGTGAATTACGTCTTGATTTTAATTCCAAAATTTTTGATTTTTCCAACAATTTTACTTCCAATGTTCCATTGGATTTTTCTTTCTTAACTCCTTCATTAAGTCCAAGAAATTTTAACACATTTTTGAAATACTCTTCTTTTTGCTGGTTGCTGTGTTGTTTCCGTGAATCTGCATCACCTAAAGCAATATCTTCAGCAATTTTCTTCAGAATTTTATCAAATTTTACATCATCACCCTTGATGACAATTGCTCCTTTTTCATTAAAATCGTAGTTTAAATATTCCTTACCAATGCTACTATCTACTATTCTTTCTAAGCTAGTTATCTTGAATTTATTGGGATCATTAATTATATTCTTTACATTTTCACCATAATAAAAAGATCTGATTTTCTGATATAAAGAGTCTCTCTTTAGATGGGTTTTCTTTCGTTTCAGTTCTTTTATTTGCCCGTCAATATTAAGTAGTGCAAAATTAGTTTTTGCAGTGGGATTCCAATTTTCATGAAAATTATTGTTGTGGAGATCGTCTATTCTGGATAACGCTGATTTTATATCGGGTGCTATATTAAAAAATAATCTTTTCTTGTCTGTGAAACTAATTCCTTTGGAAAGATTTTTAAATTTATCTTTTTTTTCAGTAGCTAAATTAGGATTTAATAAAATCTTATAGGTAGATACACGTCGATTTCCGTCAAAAACCACAAACTTCTTTCCTTTTTTAATAGCAGTGAGTTCACCAGGTTGTAGGTTATTTTGGTACTTTAAAATATTTTTTGCAATGCGTAATAATTTGTCGGCTTGATATCGAGATATTATTTCTTTTTCACTAGGATTGGGATAATTCTTATCAAATGTGCGAGGATTATTGTCCCATAGTATTAGATCCTTCAACATAAGTTTTTTGACTAGCCAATTATTTTTTGTCATCCCTTTTACAATTTCTTCCAATTACTATTAACCAATTCGTAGTTCCCGACATTGAGACTTGAAAAAGACTTATTATTTTTCAAAACAGAAGCAAAAGCCCTAATTGTATGATCTTCAACTCTCTCCAGTATTTTTGAATACTCTGGCTCGAGGATATCATATCTGAATTTATTCCAATCACTCGGCATATTTTGATGGTTTCTTCCAGGCTTTACTCTCTTTCCCAAAGTTTCTGCCTTACCAATATATAATAGTCTCTTTTTTGTATTTGCCAAGTAGTATATAACGTTAGTCACCCCCGCATGTTTTTTGAAATCTCTAACATCCATCCAATGCGTACTTCTGTTGATGAGATAGCTTCTGTTTTTATTAAACAACCATCCAAATACATTTTCTTCCGCCAATCTCTCAAACAACGTATTCCATTCATTTTCTATCTTGATAAAAACTTCACATTTTATTTTAAAATCTCCAATTACTTCAAAAATTAAGACTTCTTGCTGGCCACCCGCTAGGTTTGTTCTAAAATGTTTTGCTTCTTTCTTTGATAATTCGAATAATTCTTTTTGGCTTTTTAAGATAACGTATGATTGAATGAAGGTTTTTCTTAATTTTTTTAAAAATTCTTTGTTGCCATCCCACCTTAACTGGTGAACTCTACCGACTATTCTATTAACATGCGCTAACTTTGCTTTGTGTACTTTCTTGTCCCAAATTATTTCAATATTAGCTTGGGTACCCGCCGAAACTTTTTTATTTTTATCAAAATATCTTACAATATCTTTCGGTATCGTAAATCCCCAATCCATCATTGACCTATCTACTTTTTTATAATATTTAAAATTCATCTGAATTCTTGTCCCGAACTATTTTTTATTTCTTTTTACCCAAACCCCTTTGAAATACGAGACAGAAAGAGTCGAAAGGATAAATCCCAAGGTCGGGACAATGGCATTTAGGAACGGATTTGGAAGTTCAGCGAAAAAGAAAAATAAGACGATGACGATGTAAGTTAGAATGGCAACGAGAAATTTGCGAGCTAGACTCGTCTCCCAGGCTTTGTCTATTTCCACTTTGGCGTTTCTTTCTTTGATTTCCTGAATATCTTTTTTAATTTGTTCCAGTTCGTTCATTACTTTTTCGCAAAGCTTTCAAATGCTTAATATATAATACTACAAACTTCAATCCACCACCAGAAGCTTGCTAGGGCTCCGGTGACCGTTTACCAAGCGAATTTTGGAGGTAGAGATGCCAAAATGTATCGCTAGAAGCTCCAATACGCGGGTATTGGCCATGTTCCGTTCCGCTTTTTCTTTGACGGAAATTTCGAAATGGTCGGCAGATTTTTGCTTAATTGATTCCTTCTTGGCTCCAGCCGAAACTTTTACATGGATGTATTGCATTTAATTTTGTGTTACGAAACTCGTTGAGGCACAACTTGTCGCAGGGGTTTGACAAGCGGTGGCGGGCTAACTTCAGAATTTTTTAAGCTTCAAAAAATTCGTACCGGAGAAAAGTTTGTACCGATAAAGAATTTTGCGATTCATCTTAATGATATCACTTCTGCAAATCAAGCACCTCGTCAGTCCGAATTTTGGAGACAAATTCCGGTACATGGAAAACAAGTCGCGTTAAGCTTTGCTTAACACAAGTTCACAAACACACACTACCTGAATTATTCCAAGCAAAGCCTGACAAGCTTAGTTTTGCACTTCCCCCACCCTCTCCTTATTTAGTTCATAAAGTGGATTATAAAAAATCTTGCTATGCCAAGGTATTCTTGATATCATTTAGATATTACCATATGGAAAACAAACCTCTGCCCCGCTACCTTGATCCCATAGAAATAACGCGAAACCCAGTTTTGGGATTGAGAAAAAAGCAAGCTGAACAATTTAAGATTCGAAATTCCGACACCGACATTCTTTTTACAGCTTTTCCTTTACAACAAATAAAGGAAAAAGTAAAAAAAATACAGTCACAAAAAAACGTCAACCCTAGCGAGACAAAAAACCTAGAAAATTTATACAAAGATAAAAAATCTATTCTTGAAAATTTCGAACGTCATTTCCTGGTAGACATGGACAGCTGTGCTAAAGCACGATTTCTATGTTTTGCTAGCGTAAATCTGTCTGATATCAGTAATGATAATGAAAAAAAAATTTCTGCAGGTTTCTTGGAATCAGTGATAACCCAGCTTTATGGCCTAAGAAAATCAGTTGGCCAAGAAGACATGGGTCTCATGGAAAAGGAAGTATTCAATATTATGACAACATTGAGTTACCAAAAATTTCATTTAAAAGGAAACGCTCTTGATGAAAAAAACTCAATAGCTTATCTTGATATGCTTGGTAAAAGAAATCATCTTTTGAATAATATTTATTTGAATATTTCTAATATTATAACTAAAAAAAATCGACGCAATGCTCAAAACGATGATATTAATTGGGAATTATTATTGACGAGATACTACAACAATTATATCTTCACCGAAAACAGGTTACGTGAATTTTGGGACAAGGCTAAAGAAGAAATCAAAAAGAAATTATTGTCGGCATCAAAAAGAGGGATATTGTTAAATCCCGCGGAAGAAATTGAAACAGTCTTAGAATCCACTGATTTTTTTCTTTTCAACCCTTCAGACAATGCAGAAGCATCACAAGATGGACAATTCTTTATGACAGCTGAAAATCTAGTCGCGGTGAAATGGCCTACTTTAATAAACTACGATCTTTTTCGACATTGTATGATCCATGAAATAATGCATGCTTTATCTGGCAATACAATGATTATAGAAAGTGGCTATAACAGAGAACAAGAAATAAAAAGTAAACGAATAGGCCTCCACTTTTTTACTGCAATAGAGAAAAAATTAGGTGAATGGTTGAACGAAGGCTATACTGAACACTTAACTGTGGAAATTGATGGTACGGATTATCTTATTTACATTGAACACAGAAAAGGGGTAGCGAAGTTATTTAAACTAGGACTCAAAGAAAAAATGATAAAAAGAGCCTACAACGAGAAATACGACCCTAGAAACCCAAAAGGAGCGCCATACCGTGACGAACTTTTCAGACAAGTAAAAAGAAAGCTTGCCACTTCAATAAAAAATTTCTTGATGACACCTGAAACCTTACCTAACAACAAACTCGAAATGATTTTAAGAAAAATAGGCAAAACACTTAAAAAACCCGGTGTTAATCAAAAAGGATGACTTTTGCATGAGGGCAAAATATTATTTCTTCGTAAATCCTCAAAACTTACTTCTCTAAATCAAGCACCTCGTCAATCCGAATTTTGGAGACAAATTCTGGCACATGGGAAACAAGCACCAACGCCCCTTTGTATTGATTGATGGCTTCCGCAATGACAGAAATATGGCGGAAATTTATGTGATTTGTCGGCTCATCTAAGATGAGAAGTCCGGGACGTTCCAAGACCAGTCGCGCGAAAGCCAAAAGCCCCTTCTGTCCTTCGGACAGACTGCCGACTTTCGCGCGGATCAGTTCGCTGGTGATCAGAAAGCTTGCCGCCGTGGCGCGCATTTTCTCTTCGTTTAAAGGCACTCCGCCTAGGAGCATGGCGCTCGCGAGCGATTCATAAACAGTATCTTCAAAATTTAAAGTGGAGAAATCTTGCCGATAATATCCGACGCGAATACCTGGTAAAATTTTTGCCCCCTCCGAGGTGCCGTTCGCTAAATGTTCCAGCAAAGTGCTTTTGCCGATACCGTTCGGCCCTTTCAAAAGCAGGTGTTGATTTTTTTTTAATTTTACATCGGCCTTGCGCTTGACTATCTTTCCATTTTTCAAATTGGCCATGGAAAAAGAATTGATCGTGATGATGTCGCCATTGATATCTTCTTGCACGGGAATGGTAAAATCCCGGATGGTCTTATCTTCTTTTCGCACATCCACAATGTCTTCTTCCAGTTCTTCCGCTTTCTCGCGCATTCGCTTGGCGACGAGGCGAAGTTGTCCACCTTTATGCGCAAACACATTGGCTTGGTCTTTTTTTGCTTGAATCTCCTTTGCCAGCTGAGCATTTTTCATGTTCTCTTTTTCTACTCGGGCGGTAATTTCTTTCAACACATTCAAATAGTTACCCGCATATTGTTCTACTTTGCGAGTATGAATATCTAAATAAAGCACCCCATCTGAAAAAGCGTTCAAGAAATCCGCATCGTGAGAAATGACGATGACCGTCTTTTCGTACTTGATTAGAAAATCAGTCAAATGTTTGATGCCGGCATGGTCTAAGTTGTTCGTAGGCTCGTCGAGAAGAAGTAAATCGGGATCTTGAATAAGCGCCCCAGCGAGCAAGATACGCGCCAACTGCCCGCCCGAAAAGCTTTTTAAAATTCTATCGTGGACTTTGAGGTAACCTCTCAGGTTGACCACTTCTAGCACGTTATCAATCCGCGGATCTATGTCATAAATTTTTTCAGTAAAACACTTCTCGAAAAATTCTCGTACGGTCATTTTCAAATCTTCCTGGGACATCACTTGCTTGGCCGTGGCGATGGTGAGCTTGTCATTCCTGACAACCAAGCCAGATTCTGGTTTTAACGTCCCCATCATCAATCCGAAGATAGTCGTCTTGCCTGCGCCATTCTGCCCCATGATGGTGATTTTTGCTCCGCGACGAATAGGAAAAGACACCTCAGCCAAAATGGGCTTGGTGGGACCGTATTCAAACGAGACTTTTTCAAATCTCAAAATTACTTCATCTTTCGCCATGTTGCTCCAGAATACCTTATTTTATATTAAATAGAAAGTGTGTTAAATTAGACGGATGCAGGATATAGTCAAAGAAAGATTTCCGCGTCTTCCTAAAATAATAATATTTTCTACAATCTTGCTGGATTCTATCGGGGTAGGATTTGTCATTCCTATCTTGCCATATTACGTAAAATCGTTTAACACCCCAGATATCGTGGTGAGTTCCCTTTTCGTAACTTTTTCTATTTTTGCATTTTTTAGCGCGCCGATTTTGGGAATGATTTCCGATAGACGTGGCAGAAGGCCGGTACTCATCATCAGTCTCCTATCTTCCACTATCGGCTGGGCTATTTTTGCTTTCTCGAACACCATCGTCGGGCTTTTTGTGGGAAGAATCATTGATGGCTCAGCGGCAGGAAACATTTCAACCGCCCAAAATTATTTAGTTGATATTGCGAAAGATAAAATGGATTTGAAGAAAAGTCTAGGAATAGTCGGCGCTATTTTCGGGATAGGTTTTATGATAGGACCCCTCGCGGGTGGATTTCTTTTCAATATTGACCATAAGCTACCTTTCATCATCGTCGGTGCAATGGCACTGGTGAATACAGTTTTAGCTTATTTCTTTCTGCCAGAAACAAATCACAAAAAAAACACAAGTGAAATTTATCTAAATCCATTTTCACCTATCATGAAAGCATTTCGGAATAAAAAAATGCTGCCGCTTTACCTTGCGTGGTTATTTTTCGGCATCGCTATATCACTAGGACAATCAATCCTCGGGTTGTATGTAGAAGAACTATTCTCATGGAGAGTAATAACCGCCGGGCTTTTGATGACCCTGCTTGGGATAGTTGTTTCCTGCAACCAAGCATTTCTCGTTCATAAAGTGTGGTTAAAATATTTCAAAGAGTCTTCGCTCATGGTATGGATGATCATACCTTTCGCTTTAGGATTCTTCACTATGGCTCTGCCTTACACTGGTGCTTTTGTCGTCGGCCTTTTAGTCGCAGCGCTCGCCTATTCGACACTTCGCATAATCACCAATAGTCAGATCATAGGACTGTGTGAAGAAAACGAGCAGGGAGAAATGATGGGCGTACTCGCTTCGCTCGTATCGCTCTCCCTCATCCTAGGTCCGACGCTGGGAGGATCGGTCTACGAAATAGACCCCGCACTACCCTTCATCATGACCGGCGCGGTTTTGCTCGGCATTTTTGTTTTTATATTTAAAACTTACAAAGAAATAACATCGAAACAACACATCCACATCGAAAACGAAGCGACGGAAACATGGTAATATTATAAATTATGAAACTAAACAAAAGATCGGTCAGACTAGTTTCGTATGTCGTTCCCCAGAGATACGACATAAGGTTAAAACCAGACCTGGAAAATTTTACTTTCGAGGGAATCGAGACCATTTTTCTCGTCGTTTCAAAAAAAACAAAAACACTGACTCTGCATAGTAAAGAGATAGACATTGAGACAGTCAGTCTGGAAAAGGGCAACGACAAAGTTTTCGCTAAAAAAATTTTATACGATGAAAAAAAAGAAACAGCAACCTTCTTGTTTCCGCAAACTCTTGAGGCAAGACCTAAAGAGTATAAACTATCTATTGTTTTCAAAGGAATATTAAACGACAAGATGCGAGGCTTTTATAGGAGCAAATACGTATGCGAGGGTAAGGAGTGCCATTTAGCGACCACTCAATTTGAAGCGACGGACGCTCGTCGGGCTTTTCCTTGTTTCGATGAGCCGGCGCATAAAGCCGTTTTTCATGTCTCTTTGATAGTGCCCAAAGGCAAGACCGCCATCTCCAATACCCTCCCGGTGTCAGTCATGGAACACGAAGAGGGTTTCCAAATAGTTAAATTCTCTCCCACCCCGAAAATGTCCACCTACCTGCTCGCTTTCATTGTCGGAGATTTCGAATTTATAGAATCAAAAACCAAGAGAGGCGTACAAGTGCGAGTTTTTACCAAGCCGGGGAAAAAACATCAAGCACAGTTTGCTCTGGATGCTGCCATTAAAACTTTAGATTTTTACGAAACATATTTCGCTATCAAATATCCGCTACCGGTCTTAGACATGATCGCCATCCCGGATTTCGCCTCCGGAGCGATGGAGAACTGGGGAGCCATCACCTATCGAGAAAATACGCTCTTGGTGGATGAAAAACATTCATCCGTCTCCGGCAAGCAAAGAGTAGCCATAGTCATTGCCCACGAGATAGCCCATCAGTGGTTTGGCAATCTGGTAACAATGGAATGGTGGACGCATCTGTGGCTAAACGAAGGCTTCGCTTCGTATATCGAATATCTGGCGGTAGACAAACTTTTCCCCGAATGGGATATTTGGACTCAATTCTCCGTGTATGATCTAGGGGTAGCGCTTCGACTAGACGCGCTTCAAAACACTCATCCTGTAGAAGTAGTAGTGCATCATCCGAGCGAAATCGGAGAAATTTTTGATGAAGTTTCCTATTCCAAAGGCGCTTCTATCATCAGAATGCTAGCGAGTTATTTGGGAGAAGAAAACTTCAGAGACGGGTTGCGATATTATTTGAAAAAGCATAGTTATAAAAATACGGAAACTATTCATCTCTGGCAAGCTTTTGAAAAAATTTCAGGCAAACCGGTCCCCAAAATAATGCGTAATTGGACTTCCAAACCGGGTTATCCTGTAGTTAGGGCAGAAATTAAAAACGACAGATTACACTTATCGCAAAGTAGGTTTTTCGCGAGTCCTATTTCAAAATTAAAAAATAAAAAGAAAATAAGATGGCAGATACCGATATCAATACAATCTGAAAGCGACTGGCTGAAGATAAACATCGGCGAAAGCGGTTTTTTTAGAGTCGCCTATTCAAAAGAATTGTTGGAAAGGCTCGTCTCCCCTGTTTCAAACAAAACACTCAGTCCTCGGGACAGACTCGGCATCATTAGAGATTTATTCGCATTGTCCGAATCTGGAGACATTAAAACCACTGAGGCCTTAGAATTCTTAAAAGCCTACAAGAATGAAACTGATTACACCGTTTGGCTCGAAATAGCTATGGGTCTATCAAAAATCCAACAAATCCTACATAAAACCAAAATAGAAAACGGGCTCGACCGTCTTGTCCTTAGATTATTCTCCCATCCATTCAAACGCCTTGGTTGGGAGAAAAAACAAGGAGAAACTCACACCGATACCTTGCTCCGCTCTTTATGCATTTCAAGATTAGGAAAAGCCGGAGATAAAAAAATAATCACCGAAGCCAGAAAAAGATTCGATAAAATAAAAAAAGGCGGACATGAAAACCCAAATCTACGAGCCGAAATATATGGCATCGTGGCAAAATATGGTGGACTAAAAGAATATAAAACGTTAGTTGAAATGTATAAAAAAGAAACACTCTATGAAGAAAAAAATAGAATCGGTTTCGCCTTAGGAGACTTCACATCCGAGAAAATACTGTGCTTAGTTTCGCATTTCGCTTTGTCTAAAGACGTGCGAGCTCAAGACACTCTAGGCATCATGTCTTCTCTGGGTTCCAACCCCCTGGGAAGAAATATCTGGTTGAAATGTATAAAATCAAATTGGAAACTTTTAGTCTCTCGCTACGGTGACGGCGGGCTCATTTTGGCAAGATTAGTCAAAGGTATCTCCGGTAGTGCTGAACCGAAACACCTAAAGATATTTAAAGAATTTTTCACAACCCACGACGCCCCAGGCGCCGAAAGAGCAGTGGAACAAGTCTCGGAGAAACTGGAAAGCAATATCCTCTGGCTCAAAAGAGATAAGAAGATCATCGAAAAGTTTTTGAGTAAAATCAGATAATTACCTAACTCTACCGGTCGGAAAAGTTAGGTAAATCTATCTGCTTTACTAGACTAAAATAATTAGGAAATGTCAAAAAGATACTATCAGGTGTATAACAGATGTGATAACATTAACTTGGGAAATATACTATGGATAAACGAAATGTGAAGAAAAAAACGATAGGAGTTTTAGGAGGCATGGGGCCAGAGTCAACAGCAATTTTCTACCTTGCTCTGATAAAACAATGCCAAAAACAATATGGCGCTCAGTACGATGAAGATTATCCGGAAATCTTTATCTACAATCTGCCAATTCCGGATATTGTTGGAGGATTGGAGAAACCGAAAGAAACATTAGAGATACTTGTAAAAGGAGCCAAAAAAATAAATTCTATCGGAGTGGATTTCATGGTTATGCCATGCAATACCGCGCATTATTTTTATCCTAGCATGACAAAATCTATTTCTATTCCTTTCGTTTGTATTTTTTTGGCTACTGCTAAAAAAATAAGATCTCAAGGGTTTAAAAAAGTTGGATTCTTGGCTACAGAAACCACTATTAAATATAAAAGCTTTGATAGGGATTTCGAGAAAAACGGAATAGAGCTTATTTTTCCTAAAAAAATAGACCAAGACAAATTAACCAAAATTATCCTAAATATTTTAGCTGGCAAAAAACTCGACGAAGACAAGAAGAAATTGAAACGAATAATAGAAAAAATGAAACAAAACGACGCAGAAGCTATCGTACTTGCCTGTACAGATTTGCCTATACTGTTAAAACAAGAAGACGTAGATATCAAGGTCTTTGATACAGTAGAAATACTCGCGGAAACAACGATTCAGTACGCAACTGGAAAAATTGGAAATGAAATTTTGGAGTAAAAACTATTTTACATACTCCCATCTATCTTCGCCGCCACGATGAAGTCATTTTCGGAAAGACCATCGATGGCGTGGGTGAAGAGTTCTAAGAGAACTTTGTTGTAGTGGATTTGAATGTCCGGATGGTGTCCCTCTTCTTCGGCAATCTCCGCTACTTTGTTTACGAAATTTATCGAGATCGGAAGAGCGTCGTGTAGGGAAAGAGTGTAGATCTCGGTGGT
>CAYIEM010000010.1:0-26666 GCA_964362545.1 uncultured Candidatus Saccharibacteria bacterium | reverse complement strand
TTTGCGCTTCGAGTCTGGTACCCCCTAAACTCTTTCGTAAAGATGTAACCCCCATGCCATATATAATGCCAAAATTTATTACTTTCGCTTTGCGACGCATTTCGCTATCCACTTTTTCCGGAGGCACACCAAATACAAACGAGGCAACTCCTGTGTGAATGTCTTTTCCTTCCCTGAAAATCTCCGTCATTTTTTTATCCCCGGAGAGCATAGCCGCCACGCGAAGCTCTATTTGGCTATAATCAAGAGCGAGCAGTTTGTGTCCCCCACTTGCGACAAAACCACTACGTATTCTCTTGCCAAGCTCTGTCTTGATGGGTAAATTTTGTAAATTTGGATCTTGGGAAGAAAATCTTCCAGTGGTTGAACCGTTTTGCAAGAATTTCGCATGTAGACGACCATCTACACCCGCCATTTTTGGGATTACATCAATATAAGTGGAAAGTAATTTCTGAAGTTCTCTATATGAAAGTATTTCTTTTATTATTGGATTCTTTTCCTCCAACTCTTCCAAAATTGAAACCTTGGTAGACAAAGAACCACTGGCATTTTTTTTCTTCCCTGATTGTATTCCCATTTTATCGAAAAGCACCTCACTTAATTGTTTAGGAGAGTTTATATTAAACTTCACACCAGCTATCTTATATATTTTATTAGTTAATTTATCCAATTCTTCGTGATATTCTATGCTCAATTTTTCAAAATATTTTTTGTCTATAAGAATGCCATAGTTTTGCATCTTTTCTACTATGGATATTATCGGTTTTTCTATCTCTTCATATACTTTTTCTAATTTATTTTCTCTCAACTCCTTAAAGATATGATTCCTCGCGGTTTCAAAAGAACTACTTTGGCCAAAAAGCAAAATATCATCAATAGTTGGATTAGCTATATCCGAATTTAGAAGCCAGAGAGCAATAGACGTCTCTTGTAATTCGTGCTTGTCTATTTTCTCTTCTTTCTCGTCAGAAAGCGGACCCAGGAAAATTTTCTCAGGTCCTCGGTTCCCCTTTGAATCTGTCTTCAAGGCAGATTCAAACCCAATCCCAGCCAGACCAGTTCGAAAATTTTCTGACCCCACTTTCTGACTATTACCAAAAAAGTTTTTCAGGCGGGAAAACAGGCTTCTAAATTCAAACTGTGAAAAGATATTTTCTATTTTTCGCAAGTCAGCACTTTCCCAAAAAGTTTTCTCGGGTAAGGTAAATTCAATTGGCGCATCAGTCCTAATTTTGGCTAGAGTCTTGGAGAACAACGCCTCTTCCTCATTATCTATTAATAATTTAATAATTCTATCGGAAAAACCTAGTTTCCTAAAATCAGATTCACGACTATTACTCTTCAATCGCTTATATATTTCTTCTATGGTTCCGAAATTTATTATCAAATTGGTTGCTGTCTTTTCACCAATCCCCTTGATTCCTTTAATGTTGTCTGAGGTATCGCCTCGCAAACCTTTAAAATCCGGTAACAACTTCGGTCTAAACCCAAACCTTTCGAACATTTTGTCTTCATCGTACAAAATGGTGTCGTTTATCCCTTTTTTCAAAGTATATACTTGCACTTTTTTGCCATCTACGAGCTGCATTGTATCCATGTCACCCGATGCAATGATTATATTTATTTTGTCATCCTTTAACTTTTCTACTATTGTTCCCAATACGTCATCCGCCTCAAACCCAGAGCTGTCGTACACAGGGATATTAAAGGCCTCAAATATCTGTCTGGAATTATTTAATTGAAAAATTAGAGCATCATCGGTCTTGGCCCGGCCTGCTTTATACGCGCTATAAGCCTCGTGTCTAAATGTCTTCTGTGGTAAATCATAGCAGGCCATTAGGTACTGTGGTTTTAAATCTGTAATAATTTTCATCAACATACTGGAGAGTCCGTAAAGTGCCCCAGTCGGTTCGCCTTTTGATGACAAAAACTCAGGCAACGCGTGATAAGCACGATGCATTATCGCATGGGCATCAAGCAACACTAGCGTTTTGACGACTTCCGACATTGCGTAAATTATATCATCTAAGCTGTATGAAGTACTACATATAAATGACGTTTGGATACTAAACGAGTTTACTTGTTTATACTCCTCGCTTATTGCTATAATTTATAATTAATGACAATTTTTGACGAAGAAAAACAAAATAAGCAGTTCGATGACCTTCGCAAGCAAGAAGAGGAAGAGTTGATCGCCGTGTTGGCTGAGTCCAAATATAAACTTCCCTACATCGACTTATCTCGCCTAGGGGTAGACAATGAGGCGCTTCGGATAATATCAGAAAAAGATGCGCGTGAATTGAAAATTGCACCATTTAAACTTCTCGGGAAAAATATCTTCATAGCTGTGCACTCCCCGGCAGAAGACTTATTAGCTAAATTGAGAGATCAAATGACGAGGGAGAGTTTGATTCCAACTTTTTATATGGTTTCAATGGCCTCGTTGGAAAAGGTGTGGGATCGGTATAAAGAAATATCCATGGCCGAAAGTTCAAAAATTGGGGGCATTGAAATATCCGCGGAGATCTTGCGAGATGTGGCAAAGGACATCAAGACTATTAAAGACATAGAAAAAATGATACGGGATGCTATGAGAGGAAATTTGATACATAAAATTTCTCACATGCTGGAGATAATTTTAGCCGGAGCAATATCCATAAAAGCTTCTGATGTGCACATGGAACCAGAAGAAGAGAAAGCTCGACTTAGAATTCGCCTAGATGGAGTACTGCACGATGTTATATTCTTTGAAAAAAATATCTATCATTTGCTCAATTCGCGAATCAAGCTTTTATCTGGAATGAAGTTAACTTCAAAGATAGCGCAAGACGGTCGTTTTAGTATTGAAGAAGAGAGTGAGGAAATAAGTATTCGTTCTTCTATGATTCCGGGGGCCTACGGAGAATCTATAGTCATGCGTATCTTGGATCCCAAATCCATCCAAGTGAAACTCGAAGAGGTGGGTATAGAACCTTATCTTTTTTCGGTAATCGAACAAGAAATAGCGAAACCCAATGGACTTATATTGGTTACTGGACCGACTGGTTCTGGTAAAACTACAACTCTTTATGCGTTTTTGAGGAAAATTTATTCTCCAGAGATAAAAATAATAACGATCGAAGACCCGATAGAATATCACCTGAAGGGAATAACTCAAACCCAGACGAATGATGAAAAGGGATACACATTTCTAGAGGGTTTGCGTTCGGCACTACGTCAGGACCCAGATGTGGTGATGATAGGTGAAATACGAGACGCAGAAACAGCTAAAACGGCCATAGAGTCCGCACTAACCGGACACATGGTTTTCTCTACACTCCATACCAACAATGCCGCTGGTGTTATTCCACGACTTATCGATCTTGATGTAAATCCAAAGATTATGGTCTCAGCATTATCTCTTTCTATCGCTCAGCGCCTAGTACGCAAGCTTTGTCCGCACTGTAAGAGAGAAAAAACTCCTTCAGACAGAGAGTCTAAAACTCTAAAGATAATCATGGACGGAATAAAAGAGGAGGGAAAAAGTCTGAAAAATTATAATATAGATCCCGAGGCGCCTGTAAAACTTTTTGCGCCGGTTGGTTGCGAAGAATGCAATATGACTGGATACCGGGGGCGAATCGGTATTTTCGAAGCGGTCAAAACGGACGAGGCGATAGAAAAAATCATGCCTCTAAATCCAAGCGAACGAGAAATAAAAAGAGTGGCCAAAGCGCAAGGTATTCTCTCGATGCGTCAAGACGGAGTGGTAAAAATAATCGACAGCGTTACTTCCTTCGAAGAAGTCCAAAGTGTGGTAGACCTATTGGAAGAATAAAAATTGTGAGGTCTTGCCTCACTATTAATTATGGTAATTAAACCATTCAAATATTTCCTCTTCGAAATCTTTTGCAGTTGGAAAATAGTCCGGAAATGGTTTACGATTAATGATTAAGTATTGTTCCCTATCGCTATCTTGGTAATCAAGAAAACTAGAGAAAGGATATCCTCTTAAAAAAGAGAGTACCTTCTTTTTATCGGCTAATTTATGTTCCTTCCACTTTGAATCTATTAATTTTACAGGATTTAAATGAATATAGGAAAAAATATATTTCAAATACCGGTCGTTCGAAACATGTTCAGATTTAAATTTTCCCTCAAACAAACCACCCGTTCTTTTGTATTTTTGGTTATAATACATCACGTACGCAGTCGTTAGTTTCTGCATAAACTTACTGACTCCGACTTCTTCTTTAGCTTTAATTAAAATGTGAAAATGGTTAGACATAAGACAATATGCGCCAATATCAACTACTGTGTCACCTCTATCAAAATCGTATAAATGACCGTCTTTTATAAGATTAAAAAAACTGAAGCCATTCCTTGTGTTGGACAGAAACAACAAACCCATAAAACGTTCATAGTCGCTTTTGCTTTGAAATATTTTCTGTTTACTGTTCCCGCGATTATAGATGTGATAAAATTCTCCCTCCGCAAAACTAACTTTTCTTATAGACATATCTAGAGTATAACAACAGTCGGGTTGTGAGGCAAGACCTCACAACTTCCTTTAGTAAAATCTATAAAAGTCTGATAAACTAAATTTATGAAAACTGTTGGAATTATAGGCGGGCTTGGCCCGGAAACAACCTCCGAGTTTTATCTTGATGTGGTTTTTTCGTGTGCCAAAAAGGATAAAACAACCCGGCCCCCAATTCTTATTTCAAGTGTTCCGTTGCCATACCAGATCGAGGAAGATTTAATTCTGAAAAGCGAAGGTATGGAACGCTTTATTCCCTATCTCACAACAGAAGCTCAAAGGCTTGAAAAGGCAGGGGCAGATTTTATTATCATGCCTTGTAATTCACTCCATGTATTTATAAAACAAATTAGAAATTCAGTTAGTATTCCTGTTTTAAGCATTGTTGAAGAAACAGTTAAATTTCTCAAACAAGAAAGTATGAACAAGGTTGGCATTGTTTCGACTTCGGCCACAATTAAAAATAAACTTTACAAAAACGCTTTTACTGAAAATGGAATTGAGTATGTTGTTCCAAACGAACTTCAACAAGCTCGAATGGGTAAGTTTATTTTGAACCTTGTTGTTGGACAACAGAAAAATCGAGACCGCGAGGAACTCATAAGCATTATCAACGACTTTGAAAACAAGAGTCTTGATTGCGTTATTCTAGCCTGCACAGATTTACAACTTTTGATTCCTAGTCATCAAAATCTAAAAATATTCGACACAACAAAGATATTAGCCGATGCGACTGTTCGAGAAATAATTGAAGATTAAAAAAGAATGAATTATCCTTTGAAAGTTGTGAGGTCTTGCCTCACAACTCATAACTCCAACTTAGTTTGCAATCTGGATTGCATAATTTCAGGAATAAAAAAACACTAATCTCTAAACAATCCTTCCCTGGCTAAGCCCTGAAAGTAACAAATCATTAAAGGATAGCCCCAGCAACTAGTGAAAGCGCCAAAACGTCCTATGCAAACTTGTATAACCGGTGGCTGATTGCTTAGAGATTAGTGTCTTCTTTTGAAAAACCTCTAAAGAAATTATACTATGATTGAAAGAACGACAAATGCTATAATGTTAATAGCTCTGTTGATACCGTGTTGATAAGGGTATCACCTGCGTAGTATAGCATACTATTAAATCAATGTCAAGTAAGAATGCAGCAAAAATAAACAGTCTTGAGACCAAAAAGACCGGCGAGGTTGGGGATTCGTTCTTGGATCAAACATTAAGACCGACCCGTTGGGATGAATATATTGGGCAAAAACACATAAAAGACAACGTAAAGATA
Source organism: uncultured Candidatus Saccharibacteria bacterium (assembly GCA_964362545.1). Lineage (GTDB taxonomy): Bacteria > Patescibacteriota > Minisyncoccia > Phycocordibacterales > UBA9973 > UBA9973. The sequence continues at coordinate 20,868 of CAYIEM010000010.1, read as the reverse complement.
CTCCTGCGAGCAGCGGAGGAACGAGGACACATTCCAGAGCATATACTTTTCTATGGTCCTCCCGGTTTAGGAAAAACCACCCTAGCACATTTGATAGCAAAAGAGACAGGCAAACAAATGAAAATAACTTCCGGCCCTGCTATAGAGAAAGTTGGAGACCTGGCCTCTATTTTGACCAACCTTGCTTCTGGAGACATTCTCTTCATAGACGAAATACACAGACTCAATAAAATGGTCGAGGAAATATTGTATCCGGCCATGGAGTCTGGAGTTTTAGATATAATTATCGGCAAAGGTCCTTCAGCTCGCACTATCCAGTTAGATCTTCCACCTTTTACGTTGATTGCAGCAACTACTCGCGTGGCTCTGGTATCTTCCCCGCTTCGTTCGCGTTTCTCGGGCGGGGTCTTTAGACTGGAATTTTACTCAAATGAAGAAATAGCGGAAATAGTAAGGAGGTCGAGCAATTTGCTTAAAGCCAAGCTGGACGAAGAAGCATTGAAGGAAATCGCCAAGCGAAGCAGATTCACTCCTCGTACTGCGAACTATTTTTTAAAAAGAGTCCGAGATTTCGCACAGGTACATAAAAAAAGTCTGGACCAGAGCACAGTGAAGGATGCGCTCAATATGCTAGCGATTGATGATATCGGACTAAATTCTTCTGACCGGAAGTTTTTAGAAATACTGATTGAAAAATTTGGCGGCGGACCGGTAGGGTTAAAAACCATCGGGGCGGCCATGTCTGAGGAAGAAGCGACGGTGGAAGAAGTCATAGAACCATATTTAATCCAGCTTGGCTTACTCGAACGCACCGCTCGTGGACGCATCGCCACCAAAGCCGCCTACGAGCATTTGGGATTTGAATTTAAAGAGAATAAATAAAATAAACTTTTATAGTTATGTCAGGTCATAATAAGTGGGCTCAGATAAAACATAAGAAGGCAATTACGGATGCTAAAAAGAGCAAGATTTTTTCGAAGTTGGTACGTTTTATATCAGTGGAGGCAAAATTAGCTAAGGGCGATGTTAATGCCCCTGGACTTCGCGCCGCAATTGAAAAGGCCAAAAAGGTTAATATGCCTTCTGAAAATATTGAGAAAGCTATCAAAAAAGCTTCTGAGCCGGGAACGGAGATGGACACAATCACTTATGAAGCTTATGGCCCGGGCGGAGTCGGCATCATTATAGAAACCCTCACGGATAGCCGAAACAGGACGGCGCAAGATATCAAACATATTCTTTCGGAAAACGGTTTTGCTCTGGCTGGTGTTGGTTCAGTCGTTTGGTCTTTTGCTAAAGAAAAAACAGCTGAAGGGATAATCTGGAAACCAAATATGCCCGTTCCCGTTTCTGATGTTGATTTAGAATTATTAGAAAAACTGGTAAATGATTTGGAAGAAAACGACGACGTGCAAGATGTTTATACTAATGCGGAATAAAAAATAAAAATTATGAGAATTTTAGGAATAGATCCTGGTTTTGAGAGACTTGGTATAGCAATATTGGAAAAATCTCCTGAGACAAGATCTCGGGGTAAAGAATGTGTGTTGTTGTTTTCTGAATGTTTTAAGACCTCGGCCAAGTTGCAATTTTCTGAAAGATTGTCTTTGATAGGAAAAGGGGTGAAAAATATAATCAGAAAATTCAGGCCGGACGTTTTGGCTATTGAAACTATTTTTCTAAATACTAATCAAAAAACAGTAATGCGCGTAGCAGAGGCGCGTGGAGTTGTGATGTATGAAGCTTCGTTAAGTGAGCTTCGAATATTTGAGGCCTCCCCCTTGCAAATAAAAATAGCTACGACCGGCTACGGAAGGGCCACAAAAGAACAGGTAATGAAAATGGTGAAAATATTAATAGACATCGACAACACTAAAAAATCAGATGATGAACTGGATGCTGTAGCCGTCGCTCTGACTGCTTTAGCTCATATTAAATAGTTATCCACATATTTATATTTTTGGTATTGCTAAACCTCGATGTTTTTGATATTTTGATAAAAAATAAAGAAAATAATTTTTGTTTTAATAAATTGGGTCGATTTATATTTTAAAAAATAAAAAATCTACTATACATATGAGTTATGTGGACGACGACGCATTGAGCACAGACGAGAGTGAAGACGAATTAGATGTTCCGGAAGAAGGTGAAATCGGTGAAGAACTTGAGGCAGTAAACACTGATGATGATTCAGATAAAGAATTTTAAATGAAAAATCCTGCAGAAGTGTGATTTTTCTCTCTTAGAATTCTATCCTAATAAAATCTTTTTTACCTACTTTTAGAATCTTTCTATTATCCTTTTTACCACTCAATATTTTTTTGTGATCCATTATTTTTTCTCCACCTAGTTCCACTCCGCCTTGTTCAATCTTTCGACGGGCATCGGATTTGCTTTTAGACAACCCTGCTTCAACTATATAATCAACGATTGATATCTCGGGGGTAGAACTTGGTACAACTAAAACATCCTCTGGAATTTCTCTTTTCTGGAAAGTGTTGACAAAAGTTTTTTCAGCCTGCTCTGCCTTTTTTTCACTATTTAGTTCAGAAACTATCGCAAATGCGAGCTCTTTTTTATAGATCATGGGATTCGCTCCACCCGATATTGCCTTTTCAATTGTCGCCACTTTTTCCATTGGCACCAATGTAAGACACTCGAAACATTTCACAATCACATCGTCAGGAAAAGCCATTATTTTTCCATACAACTCTTCCGGTTTATCATCTAGTGCTATCGTATTTCCTTCTGTCTTCCCAATTTTCCTGCCCGATGAATCCGCAAGAAGAGGTACTGTCATGACAAATTTATCCTTCTTCTTCATAGATTTCATAAGGGTTCGTCCGCAAAGCATGTTAAATGTCTGATCACTCCCGCCCAGTTCCAAATCAACGTCGAGCGCCACGGAGTCATACCCCTGAAGAAGCGGATACAAAAACTCTCTGAGATTTACCATCTCTCCCCTCTTTATACGCTCTTGATACATGTCCCGCTCAGACAGTTGCTGTAGAGAAAAATTCTCGGCAATATTTAATATATCCACGAGATTTAAGTTATTCAACCAATCGCCGTTATAGAGAATTTCAACAGGGTTTTTTCCATCGAATTTAACAATCTTTTTTGCCTGCATGACATAATCTTTAGCGTTGTGACGCAACTCTTTGCGAGAGTGAAATTTTTCTCGTGCAGTTGTCTTCCCAGAAGGATCTCCGGCTTGTCCTGTGCCATCGCCAATTAAGAAAACAACGTGGTGCCCTAGGGCCTGCCACTCTGCAAGTTTGCGTAAACCTACCATATGCCCAATGTGAAGTTTTGTCCCGGTTGGGTCAAATCCTTGGTAAAGTTTTAACTTTTTGCCAGAGCGGAGAACTTCCTCTAATTTTTCTTTGGAGGGGTATATTTTATCAACCCCTCTGCTAAGCAGTTCGTTTATTTTATCATCACTTTTAACGACTTTCATAATTCGGATTATAACATATCTTTTGATATAATCCTGTAATAGAGTCCTTGGAGGGCTTCACTGCGAGATATGTGATTAGAAGAATGAAAAAAGGTGTTAAAAAATTAAAAGTTCTAAAAAATCTGCTGATGTGTGCGATCGGTGTTTTGGTTTTGATGGCTGGGATAGTAGTTATTTGGTTTTCTTCCCTAAAGATTCCCGACTTTCATTCTTTTGAAGAGAGGAAGATAGCAAATTCTACCAAAATATATGACCGTACTGGAGAAATATTGCTTTACAATATACACCAAGACATAAAAAAAACAGATATACCCTTTGACAAAATGGGTGTAAATATAAAAAATGCGACTGTGGCTATCGAAGATTCAGAATTTTACAATCACAGCGGAATACGAATAAAATCCATTATAAGGGCGACACTTTCTAATTTGTTCGGCAGTAGTGGAACTCAAGGCGGTTCTACCATAACTCAACAATTGGTAAAAAACGCGCTTTTGACAAAGAAAAAAACCATAGCCAGAAAAATAAAAGAGTGGATCTTGGCATTGAAGATTGACAGGTCAATGCCTAAAGAGAAAATATTGGAATACTACTTAAATGAAAATCCATATGGTGGAAATGTTTATGGAATAGGCGAGGCATCCAAAACTTATTTTAACAAGGACCCGTTTAATCTGACGCTTTCCGAAGCGGCATATTTGGCCTCCATCCCACAATCCCCTACCTTGCTTTCACCTTATGGAAAAAATAAAGACAAGCTAGAAACCAGAAAAAATCTAGTACTCTCCAGGATGCTGGAATTGAAATTTATCGGGGAAGAAGAATATGAGAGAGCTAAAGACGAAATTGTTAATTTTATTCCACCGGCGACTTTCGGAATACGAGCTCCTCATTTTGTTTTTTTTATAAAAGATTATCTTGAACAAAAATACGGAAGCGAACTAGTAGAAGAGGGGGGCCTTAAAGTTATAACTACGCTCAATTACTATTTACAGGAAAAAGGGGAGGAGATAGTCAAAACAGGTGCACTACAGAATGAGAAAGACTGGGACGGTAGTAACGCTGGGCTGGTGGCGATCGACCCCAAGACCGGACAAATTCTAACAATGGTTGGATCGCGAGACTATTTTGATAAAGATATAGATGGCAATTACAACATCGCTACAGCGTTGAGACAGCCTGGATCTTCATTCAAACCTTTTATCTACGCCACAGCTTTCAATAAAGGTTTTATTCCCGATACGGTTCTTTTCGATCTACCTACAGAATTCCAAACCACCTGCGATGCTTACGGAAAAGCGCTTAAGGGGCACAACCAAGACGATTGTTATATGCCAAGCAACTATGATGAAAAATTCCGCGGACCAATGTCGCTACGAGATGCGCTCGGACAGTCGATCAACGTGATAGCAGTGAAACTTTTTTACTTAGCAGGATTTAATGACTCCCTGAAGACAGCAGAAGACCTGGGTATCAACACCCTAACAGATGTGGGACGCTATGGGCTTACTCTGGTTATAGGTGGAGGTGAAGTAACTCTTCTTGATATGGCTTCCGCTTATGGCGTCTTTGCAAACAATGGTATTAAAAATCAATACACCGGAATTTTGAAAGTAGAAAACAAAAATGGGGAGGTTTTAGAAATGTATTCTCCGAATCCTAAAGGGGTACTGCCTAAAAATACCGCGCTTACACTCTCAGATGTTTTATCGGACAACGTCGCTCGCACCCCAACTTTCGGGCCGTCCTCTGTACTTCTGATAAAAAATAGGGATGTGGCTGTAAAGACAGGGACCACTAATAGCAATAGAGATGCTTGGACTATAGGATATACCCCTTCTATATCCGTCGGCGTTTGGGCAGGCAATAATGATAATAAGCCGATGAAGAAAGGTGGCTCGGCTGTAGCAGGACCTATTTGGAACAAATTTATGGACGAGGCATTAAAGACTTTACCAAACGAGAGGTTTGAGGAGCCAAATTTGGAAACCGATCCTGCAACAGTAAAACCCGCGATTCGCGGATACTGGCAAGGGAATGAGAATTTCTTTATAGATAAAATTTCCGGAAAATTGGCTACAGAGCTTACACCTAAAGAAACCTTGGAGGAAAAAGTTTTAACGAACGTGCATTCTATCCTTTACTGGACAGATAGAAATGATATATTTGGATCGCCACCAACTAATCCTGAAGAAAATTCGCAGTTCAGCCATTGGGACATATCCGTGCAAGATTGGTGGAGGCAAAACAAAAATAAGTATGAGATCATAACCCTAAAAGAAAAACCAACAGAGACAGATGATGTACACACTGGAATGTTCTCGCCCGTTGTTTCGATCATAGAGCCAAAGGACAACTCAAGCTATAATGCGAACCAGAGGGTGCAGTTTAAGATAAGCACACCACTTCTGACAAGATTCCCACTCAAAAAGATAGATATCTTTATAAATAATGTCTATGTTGATAGTATAAAAGCTCCATTCATTTTTTCTTTTGTTCCTGAGGAGTTAGATAATATAAAGCCAGAAAATGAGCTTAGATTTATCTCCTATGATACCGCCTACAACCGAAGGGAAGACGTTATTACCTTTGGAGTAGAACAATAAATTAAATGCTCGGGTGTGTTAAGAATGCAACCTATCTATTCATTGGCATTATGAGATATGTAAAAGAGTTATCAGAGTTTCCTGATATAACCATTGGTTTGGAGGATTGGTTTAATCTTATCGAGATACTGTCTGCGTTTATAGACTGAAAACAATCAAGAAAATACTTGTAGTTAAAGCCAAGAGAAATATCTTCTCCTTCTATCACCGCGTCTAGATGTGTTTTGTTTTCTCCAACATCGTTATTTTGGGATGACAACTCAAAAACTTTTTCTTTTTGCTTAATAGAAAGGTTTATTTGATTAAATTTGTCTGAAAAAATGTTTGAAAGTTTTAGGGCGTTTAATAAATCTTGTTTTAGAACAATGGCCTCAACTTTGAACTCCTTGGGTATTATCTGGCGGTAGTCGGGAAAAACTCCATCTATTATTCTTGATGTTAAATAAATATTATCAGAGGAAAAAGAGATTTGGTTTTTATTGAAACACACTTTTATGGTGTTTTGTATCTCTCCAAATATTCTTAATACTTCTGATATATTTTTAAAAGGAATGAGTATTCCGGGGATATCTTCATCGCCTTTTGTTTTTATTTTTTTCTCCGCCAGCCTGAAAGAGTCGGTAGACACAAACACGAGACCGTTTTCATTGGAATATATATAAACACTGGAAATCTCTGGTTTTATGTCAGAAACTGAAGAGCTATAATAAACCGACTTAATACCGTCTGTCAGCTTTTTGGATTCTATTTCAAACGATTTTCCATCGACTAGGGGTATGGTGGGAAAATCTTCGTGTGCCTGACCTTTAAGTTTTATTAGGCTTTTTTTTGTTTTAATCAATAAATTTCCGCCATTGCCTTCTAGAAATATGTTCTCATTTTGAAAAATATTAGAAAATATACCAGCCAACGTGGATCCAGAAACAGCAATAATCCCCTCTTCTTCGATTTTCGCTGGTATTTCTATTTCTACTCCTAAACTTAAATTGGTGGCGCGAAGTTTTAAAGAATTACCCCCCGCAATAACAAGAATAGAACTTAAGACGGGCAGAGTTAAGTTTTTGCCAGTAATTTTTTCTACTTGCATAATTCCGTTTTTTAATTTTTCGATTCCACACTCTACTTTCATATGTTTATATGTTATATATTTAATTTATTATTACTATTAGATGTGTTAATAAGTGAATAAACAGGATATAAGCTATATTTATTTAGTTATTTTTATAATTTTATTTTCTAATAAACCCGTATTAATTTTTAATATTTTGAATCGTTTTTAATATATCTAATTTAAAAATTTATTTTATACCTATTTTGAACTTGTTTTCAACAGCTATTTGAACATGATACGTATCTGTTCCAACTCTTGCAGTAGTAAGGGGTTGTTTTTTAGGTCATTTTTTATTTTTAAGTATGAGTGTATTACCGTTGTGTGGTCTTTGCCTCCCAGTTTTTGTCCTATTAGTGGATAAGATACATTAAAATCTTCCCTAAGTAAATACATAACCACTTGTCTCGCCTTTACTATTTCCTTTCGTCTTGTTTTTTCATATATTGACAGCTCTTCTAGTCCATAATAACCCCCCACCACCTTTACCACATCTTTTATAGCTACGTTCTTCTTTGGTTTTATATTGTTTTTTAAAAGATTTTTTACCTCAACTACCGATAATGGCTTCTTTTTCAAGTGATATTGACAGATTATAGTGTTTAAACTTCCCTCCAACTCACGAATATTTCCCTGAATAGATTCTGCAATGTATTCTATTAGATTGTTCTCCAGGTCCACGCCCTGTTCTCTCAATTTGATCTTCAAGATTGCAAGACGCGACTCATATTCTGGTTCTGATACATCCACAATCATTCCAGCTGCAAAGCGAGACTTGAGTCTGTCCGCCAGCTCAGGGATATAATTTGGATGCTTGTCTGAAGAAAAAATAATTTGCTTATTGTTTTCATAAAATGTGTTGAACGTGTGGAAAAGCTCTTCTTGAATTTTCTCCATTTTACCGATAAATTGAATATCATCTATTATTAGAAGATCATATTTTCTGTATTTTTCTTTAAAAGAATTAGCTTTATTGCTTTGAAGAGAATTTATGAAGTCGGTAGCAAACTTCTCCAGTGTTAAATAATATACTTTCTTATTGGAATACTTTTCCTTTATGGAGTTTCCCACAGCTTGGAGCAGGTGTGTCTTACCCAATCCGGTTCCCCCATAAACAAAAAAAGGGTTATATTTAGTTCCTGGATTTTCTATTATTGCCTGGGACGCGGCATAGGCTAATTCATTGAAGGATCCCACAATAAAAGAATCGAAACGATAGCGTGGATTTAGATTGTCTTCTGGGTTTATGTATAAGTCCTTCAACGGAAGCTCTTTATTTACATAGGTTTCATCTATCTTTGGCAATTCCTGTTTGGTGCTGACCTCCAGTTTGGTGATTACATACTCCACCGCTCGCATGTTTTCGTATGTGCTGGCTATCGTTTTGGTGATGAGCTTATGATACTTGTTTTTCAACCAATCACGCACAAATTCATTTGGTACACCAACAAACACAACTCCCACCTCTTCCTTCAAAATAGATGTATTTTTAAACCAAGTACTAAAATTGGCCTTAGAGATACCAGTTTCAATCTCAACTAGACATTTTTTCCAAAGCTGTTTCGTATCCATTAGTAAAGATTATACTACAATATTTTTTTATGCCATTTTTTAAATCTTACTAACCATGTTGATAAACTGTTGATAATGTTATATACTCCATTCATGTCAGAGACTTATCAACCAAAAAAAAGAAAAAGAGCAAAAGCTCACGGATTTTTAGTGAGATCTAGAAGTAGTACAGGGCGGAGAGTTCTCGTGCGAAGAAGGAGAAAAGGGCGCGCCAAGATTTCTGTATAAGAAGCATGCTTCCCAAAAAAAATAGGATTGATAAAAAAAATATAGATATTGTGTTTAAAAAAGGTAAGTTTATAGCTTCTTCCACCCTGACTTTCAAATTTATAATGCTTGGTGGGGATAGGAAAGTATCTTTTGTCGTACCAAAGAGCATAGCCATGCTTGCAGTAAAGCGAAACGCACTAAGAAGGCGCGGAAACTCTGTTTTGGAGAGATTTATTGACCAATTCCCTTCTGGACTCGTCGGTGTTTTTGTTTTTAAAAAATATCAGGATAATATTTTAGTACTTCAGAATGAGATTAAGAGCATACTTAATAAAATTAATTGATTTTTATCAAAAATCCTTATCTCCAGATACAGGTTTTCTTAAAAAAACAGGTTTGATAAAAAAATCAGTCTGCGTTTTTTATCCCACTTGTTCGGAATACACAAAGGATGCCATTTATAAGTATGGCGTTACCAGGGGTCTCTGTCTCGGGTTTATGCGTATTCTCCGTTGTCATCCATGGCAGAAAAATCACATTGATCCGTTAAAATAAAAAATTTTATAAAACTTTGATTTTTAATTGTTTTCATATAGAATAGAGGGATGTTATCTAGTATTTGGAATACTTTCTTGTATGGGCCACTTCTAAACGCACTGGCCTTTTTAGTTTCTATTGTGCCGGGCGGAGATGTCGGGATTGCGGTCATTATTTTGACTCTTTTCGTCAAAACAGCCCTTTTCCCTCTTTCCCAGAAGTCCATTGAAAGTCAGATCAAGATGAATCTGTTGGCTCCGGAGCTAAAAAAGATTAAAGAAGGCGGAGCTTCTAAGGAAGAACAGGCAAGACAAACCTTCGATCTTTACAAACAACACAAAACCAACCCATTTTCTGGATGTCTTTTGGTTCTAATACAAATACCCATTATTTTTGCTTTATATTATGTATTCTTAAAAGGAATAAATTTAGATGGTGGCTTGCTCTATTCATTTATCCACCCTCCAGAGCATGTGAATATGCTTTTCTTAGGAATACTCGATATAGGAAAGAAAAGTTTGATTCTAGCAATAATTGCGGGGGTGTCCCAATATTTTCAGGCGCATCTCATGCCGAAACCGGCTATTCCAGAAAAACCGACCGGTTCTTTTCAAGAGAATTTTACTAAAAGTATGCATACCCAGATGAAATATGTTTTCCCTTTTGTGGTTGCTTTTATTGCTTACAGTGTTTCTGGAGCAGTTGCATTGTATTGGATTACAAGTAATATATTTGCTATAGGCCAGCAGATGTATGCAAATAAAAAAAGAAAATTAGCACTGGAAATAGCGAAATAGTCGAACAATTTTGTATGAATAAATCTGAGATAGAAAATTTAATACGGGAACTCTTAGAGAAAACAACAATATCTGTGAGTAAAATTTCAATTGATGAGGACAAACCTACTACCCTGCGCAAAGGCGGTGACCACACCATTTGGTTTGGGGTGGAGGTTGTAGAGCCGCATTTTTTTTGGGATCGTGGTGGTGAGGCACTCCTTGCTTTAAACCACCTTGTCCGCAGAATGATTGAAACTAGAACTCTCGCCACCGCCCCTTCCGTGGTAGATTCAAGGGAGAAGCAAGAGGGATTGGGTATTTTGATAGACATAAATGGTTTTCAGAAGAAAAGAATAGAAAATATTCATTCCATTACACACATGATGGCTGAGAGGGCGAGATATTTTAAATCAAACATAGAAATAGATCCAATGCCTGCCTTTGAACGAAGAATTGTACACGAATTTTTATCCGACGCTACAGACTTAAAAACCGAATCACAAGGCGAGGGATATGCCCGTCGGGTGGTGATTAAATATATTGGGACTATCTAAAATCACAGAGTCTGCTTTAACAAGAACTCTTCTATTTTAACTTAAATTCCCAGAGGTAGGAGTCTTTTTTGTTTACGAAAAATAAGTAATCTTGATTTTCATCCATATCGAGTTTTATGGCATCTATCTCCTCTCCACCGGGGGAAGACATGATATCGAGTATCATTGTGGCATTCCTATCTTCTACGTCTATCCTCCATATCTCGTCTGAAAAGGAAACCTCCCCCTGGTACCACAAGTCAGGATATGTTCCGGGGTATATGTATTTAGGTACAGCGCAGTAAACGACATCTGCCCTGGCCCAGACACATTTTTCTGGCAGTGTTTTTACACTAAGTGTGCCGGAATCTCTTGTGTCCGTGTTAAAAATATTTAATGACAAATTATTATTGCCATAGAGAATCATTTTCCCGTCAGGACTTGTGAGGGTCGTTAACCCATTGATACCGCCCAAGATTTTATTTAAATCTTTTTTATCTGGATTGATTGCGTACATGTATCCCGGAACACTCGCGGACGGTTTAGTTGTAATAGTTATCATTTTTTCGTTAGGCCAGAGGGATAACCATTCTGTAAAAGGCGAATCAAATACTTGAGATTTTGCGTTTGTTGCCAAAGTTAAAACCACACCCGCGACAGTATCGTTCGTATTAAACAAGTAGAACATTTTTGAGGTGTCAGGTGAAATACCTACATCTATTATATTTTCAGGCAGGAAGAAACCCTTAACTTCATTTACTCCTCCATCTGCTCCCAAATACTCTTTTGGCAAATTACCCACAAAGGTCTCTATGGTTTTATTGTCTTCTTTTAGGTAACGCATTACTACAGATTCTCCTTTATTTCCAAAAGAGGCGTCATAAACCTTCGGTATTATTGTAGAGGAAAACTTGCGTTCATCTATTTTGTCAACGAGAGTTTGATAAATATTTCCCGTAACTCGATCTACATACCTTAAAAACAGTACAAACTCTGTCGGCGGGGCTGTGAATTCAGTGTCGTTACCAGACTCACTTAGTGATGAAATTGACGGATCTGGATTTGGTACGTCTCTGTATACTTCCTTCACAAATACCCCATAACCGGCTACAGGAAAACTGGATACTTTTTTTAATTTTATATCAGGTATCTCTGTTCCACCCGGAGGAATGTATCCAGAGATATCTGTTGGGGATGTTGTGTCCCCTGGTTTTACAGTTCCACTGTTACCAAAAGGAAGAAAGTTTGAAAAGAAATTTGTGCCTTCACCACTTCCATCTTGTTGGTTTTTGGATTGGTAAAGATACGCGAATCCAATGGCCATGATTGCTATGACTGTGATGATTGATATTAACAAAAAGACGTTTCTTCTGGACATAAATATTAATTATTGTATAAAAACAGGTATTCCCACTTTGATATATGGTTGCAGGGCCACAATATCTGCGTTCGTCATCCTCACACACCCGTTTGTAACCCCAAGAGTTCCCTGTTTGTTTCCATGAAATCCAATACCCCTGCTACTGTCTATACTCCAAAAAGCAGCCCCCATATTTGAACCAGCTTTACTAAATTGTGCCTGGTCCGGGATATACTTGACTTCAGTAATTTTCCAACTGCCCATCGGAGTCTTTCCGTCTCCTGTTGTTGCAGTTCCGACAGCGGCATATCCATTTTTGCCCGGGCTTATGTTTATTATACTACTATTGTCAACTTGAGAGCCATTCCTAAGCCCAATAAGCATTCTGCCATTTGGGTATACTCTTAATTGAGCTATTTCCCATCCTCCTTGTTGCAATTTTGTCACAGCCGAAATTACCCCGGGGGATACGTTGTTGTTATTGACATAACTTCGGTCGCCGGTGGCGAAACCAGGGTCAATAGTGTTATCTCCTGCATCTACGCCCATCACGATACTGACCGGCTGGATGTTCAGGCAAGTGTTTAAGAGCGCTGGATTTATTGTATTTAAAATAAGCCAAGCGCCCAGGGCTATCAAAAGTCCGAATATCGCATGTTCTATCGTTTCCTTGCCAGCTGCTTTGCCAGATACTAGTTCGCTGGTCATATACTCTATTCCTCCCATCACAATCATTACCATAGCCAGTACTGCCGAAATGCCGATAATTATTTTTATTATTAAATTTAGGTAAACGCCCAAAGGACAATGATCCGGAAAGTCTTTTGCTGGATCAGTTTCAAAGGTCTCGGGTATCCCTGGTAGAGGTGCAAGGAGTTTATATGTCGTATCTGTTTGGGCTAGTGTTTCACCGAATGGTAAAAATATAGAACAAGCAAGGATAATGAGGCATAACGGGACTATTGTTTTTTTTAGAATATTTACTTTCATCTCAAAAATTAACCTTGATTTGTTTCTCTGTGACCTGAAAGAGTGTATTCGTGTTTTCCACAATGGCTTCTATAGTTGAGCCACCCGATTGCCCTGTTTCTGGTTTGATGGATAATATATTTTTAGGACTTGGTGTTTCTATCTTTTGTCCGCCTAAAAGCCAGTCAAATTTAAGCTCCGAGGCATCTATGTTTTTCGGCGAAAAAAAATAAGGTTCGGCGACGATAGTTTCTCCGTTTGAGTTTATTGCAAAGTTGTTACTCAGAGCGTTCTCCCACTGTATACCAAGAGATGGGTCATTTTTGTAAAAAAAGATTTTGGGTTTACTTGTATTCAAAACTATTTTTCCGGAAACACTTACGCCTCCGGAAATATCAGACACTTTCACTTCTGCTAAATTTACTTTGTCTAGATAACTATTTTGGATAATCAAATAACTTTTACCCCAACCAGAAGAAGAGGAACTGGCATTGTCATCTTTTGTCCAGGCATAAGATAAATTTTTTGGGCTTACCTTCCCAGTTTGGTTTACAAAATTCGGCATTGCTACCACTTTAAATCTTCCCTGGCTGGGCGCTAGCGCTTTTCCTCTATAAAAAGGCGGGACATACGCGTCCTCAGCTTCCCAAAGCAGGTCTACCTCTGCTCCAGATATTGTTAGCGTTTTTAAAAGATTTTGACCATCTACAGTCTCAATCGTAACGGACAGAATCGTAGGCGATCCCAAATCCCCAGTTTTAAAAGAAAATTTTTTTCTGCCGATCCCATTACTAAGCTCTTGATTATCCACTGACCAAGAAATATTCGCCTTATCAAGATTGATGGAATAACTGCCAACCGTAGCGTCTACGTTTTGATTAGGGCTGGGGCTATCTGGTGAAATACTAAGAACAACATCTGTCTCGCGTATTTGAGCAGAAACGGCAGACCCTGCAAAGATAGTAATAAGCGCCAGTATGAAAATTAAATATTTTTTTCGCATTTGCTTTACCAACTTTATGACTGTATAAACTTTCTACTACCAGATTATATCATTTTTGCTCTCCAGTTTCTATTCTTTCCAGGTCTTGTTTTGCCTTCTTGATTGAAAGTATTTGAGACGGATCGGAAGTGATTATCTGGTCTTCGGTATAAGATGAAATTATTTTTATGGCGACATGCTTTAATCCGGCAAAAAATATGCCCTCCCCTACTCCGGACTCGAGAAGTAGGTATTTTTCCTCATCGGTTAGATTAAAGGTCTTTTGCAACACATCAATAGTGGTCGGTGATTGTTTTAAGAGGAGCTGAATAGAGGAGTTGGTTACTATTGGTATGCCATAGGGAGATTTCATGAAGTCTGCCACGTCTTGGGTGATGGTGGCGAGACCCAGATAATATTTTCTTCCTCGTTTGGCTATAGAATATAGGAAAGATGCAGTATCTTCTGATTTCATCATCCACCAGGCTTCGTCTACCACTAGTAAGCGCTTCTTTAAGTTCTTACGGATAGTTATCCATATATAATGCATCACTATGTACATAGCGACTGGTTTCAGTTCATCTTCCATGTCGCGCACAGAAAATACCACAAATTTCTTGTTTATATCTACATTTGATGGTCGATTAAGGAAAGTAGACCAAGAACCTTTAGTGTATTTTACCAATCTTTGCATCACCGAATCACTTCCTTCTATGCCTCCCAATACCATTTCAAAGTCCGACAGAAGCGGTGGTTCAATATTAGTGAAATCGGATTCGGGAGTGATGTCTTTCATTGCATATGTTTCTGAAATAGCGCGATCAACCATCGAATCCTCCTCAGGTGTTAGCCCCCCCAACATCAGTCTGAAAAGTCCGACTAGATTGATTATATTCGAACGAAGTACGTCCTCTGCGGATTCATCCTCGCGCGGTATTGGCAAGTCAAAAGGATTTATGTGGTGATCGGAGGATAGAGAAATATTGAAATATCGTCCGCCTACGGCTTCAGCCAGATATTCATACTCCCGTTCTGGGTCTATGACTATGATGTCTGTGTCAAACATCAAGGATCTTAAAATTTCCAACTTCGTTGCATAACTTTTGCCTGAACCGG
Organism: uncultured Candidatus Saccharibacteria bacterium; assembly: GCA_964362545.1. Lineage (GTDB taxonomy): Bacteria > Patescibacteriota > Minisyncoccia > Phycocordibacterales > UBA9973 > UBA9973. Next base: position 5,636 of record CAYIEM010000010.1, on the reverse strand, counting down.
ATTTGGCGAATGTCACAGAGTTGTAGTTTTCTAATGAAAATCTGTCAAATATCACCATACTTGAGTTGTGTCTATTAATACCGTAAAGTATGCCATTGTCAGAGGTTAGGTCGAAAGAAATAAATGGAAAAACACTGGAAAGCGGTTCGGAATTCAATTTTTGATGGATGTCCAGTAAATCATTACCTAGGGGTATGACACTCTTAAATCCTTCTTCTTGTTGGAATAATGCTGGTTTGATATATATTAATTTTGATTCAAGCAGAGACTTGATTTCGTTTTCGGTTTTATATAGTTCTAGATCATTGTCTGCGTATACTGTGATATAAATACTAACATCAAACATTTTTTGTTGCGCTTGAATTAGATTGTCACGAAGCCCCTCCAAATCTTCGTAAGCGGTGTCGAGCATCGGATCCCGGACCATTCCTTTGCTCTCTCGCACACCAATCTGGCTCTGTACTTCAGCCACTTTTTTCTGGAATTGTCTGAGTGCAAGCGATGTATCTATGGGATGAATGAAAATTGATACATCAAAAACCTTATCTAGATTTATTATCGGAGAAAACCAATTATCACCCAAAAATCTTGGGTACGATATGATAAAGAAAGTACGGGCTATCTTATCTCCCAGGTTTAAAGATTTTGATTCAATCTTTAAAGCTGAAGGCGCGACGATATCTTGAAGTTCGAGCTTAGCTGATTCATATATCTCTTCCGGCAATACAGCCAAAACAGAGGCACTTGCCCCTTTGTTTTCTTTTGCTTTGTTTCTACCGAGTAATTTATCAAATATTGACATATGTTTGTTTGTTGTGATTTTTACTGATTTGGCTCCAACTCGATCTTGCCCTCCAACTCTCCAGGGTTAAAAACCTTATAAAACACCTCTACGACTTCCTCCGTTCCCAACTGGGCTGATTTTATACCACAACGAGAAAGTCCTTGTTGTATAACACTCACTCTTTGTTCTAGTTGCGATCTTTTTTCTTCAAAGTCTAGTTGGTTCTTGGCTTCCTCTTCTTTTTTATTTTTACTCCCGAATAAACTTTTAAGAATTCCCTGCTTTGGTCCCATGTTAACATGTGTATAAGGCACTACAACGAAAAAACTTTTTGTCATTATACTGACTGATTCAGTAAAGTTTTTAATAAATTCTATATATTCTTTTGTTTGCAACTTCAGTAGTGGTTCGCTCTGCACCCGCATTCTGTCTTCCAATAGCAGAAGGTAATGCCTGATATCTAGTCTTCTCGATTGGATAGATATCTGTATTGAGAAGTCGAGCGTGTTTAAAAAATTCTGAAATTGGAGTATCGTCGCTTGTTGTTCGTCGCTTGATTTCAGAGACAGATTGACCGAGTTGGCGAGCACGATAGCTCGAAGCCCCCCATCCTTTAGCACGACGATACCGTCACGGACTTCCTTGATCTGTACAAACTCTTGAGTTGCTTTTGCGTTTATTGCCATAAATAATTAATTATAAATTGTCCTCACCCTTCTTCATATCCAGTACATCTAGACTCCAAGCTAGATCCCTTAGTTTACTCCCAGTTAATCTTACTCCTCCTTGGTTCATTGTTTCTTCCTTTAATCCAACTGTTGTTGTTTTAGATGCTTCTTGCTGCTCTTCGCCTATTTTATTTTTGCGTCTTTTCCAAATATACAGTTTGTCTTGAATAGCGTATTTGATGCTAGCTTCCACCATATTAATAAAGGGTTTGCCGTTAGGGCGGTAGAAAGTGAGCGCTGCTGACAATCCTCCCACTATTAAAATAGGTATAGCTCCCAGGACTATTCCTAGTAGTTTAAACAAGACATAGCACAATCCAGCTCCACCCACTAAGTAAATGAATTCTTTAAAAGTGAACGGGCCGAAAATTTTGTCTTCTATTTCCAAAAATTGTGGGACTTTAAATTGCATAATGATACAACGCTTTTTTATTTTGCACCCATTCTACTCAATCGGCATTCTGTAGGGGTCTACTCTAATAGGCAAGTTGTCTTTCTCTTCTTCGGTACTCTTTGTTGTGTTGGCAATAGAGTGATCACTTTCTACTGTCGGTATCTTAAATGGTTTAGATAGTCTCTGCGCCAGTATCGGATGCGATTCATTTGATTTTTCGTTCTCCTTATTTTCAATTTTCAATTTGTAATTTGTAATTGACTTTATTGATTCCGGGTTCTCTATTTTCCCCAACAACTCTTTCCTGCTCTCCGGTATCTCGAGTGTTTCATCGGGTGTACTGACGGGTTGTTCGGATTTTACCTTTGGTTCTTTGTAACCTTCTTCCATTCCAATGGTTTTATTCTTTTCAATATTTTTTGTGAACTCTTCGCGAATTTTAACGAAAACTTTCTGATTCATTTCGTTCACCAAGGTATCCACCTCGGCTTTTGAAATACCCATTCTTTTTTCCAATTCTATTGGATATTCATCCGTGCCAATAATTCCACAGAGTAGTAATTCAGTTTCAATCTCGAGGTCCTCCAACTGATCAAAGCTGTACCCTTTTTCTGCCCTCATAGACAATATAGTTATCTTCCAGGGAACAGAATCAATGGCTTGCCTGCTTTCCAGAGATAGCACTGCCCTCGCCTTATCTATTTTTATTTGTAGTAGATCTACTGTTGTATCTGTTATAGCCATGATGTTTATCAATTATATAGTAAACTTACTTTTGATCTCTTCAATTTTACGACTATTGTTTGGGACACTCGTTTGGGGCACCTTCTTCCCCGTCTTTTCTTTATCTTCTTCTATGAATACGGAATAATTTCCATTAGACAAAACGAAGGCTATATTTTTTCCCCAATCGGAGTTTCCACTTTTCGGACTTTTCTTGATGGTCTCAATCAAAGTATTATTGATGGGGTTAAATACTTTTCTAACCACTTCATCGGCGATACTTTGGGCTTGGTCTTTGATAACACCAACCTGGTTTTCAACATTGACTGCGTAGAATTCCAAATCGGTGATACCCACCAAAGCCAGCAGGGTCTCTATTTGTAAATTATTTATCGCAATTTCGTCAAGTGCAAATTTTCTACCAATTTCCTCCAAAATTTTAACCCAATCAAAAGAGTTGATGGCATTTTTTGCCTCCTCTGGTAATTTTTCCACCTCTTCTTTGATTATTTGTTTCAATTGGTCGGTCATAATTTTTATGTTTTTATTTAGGTCCCTTTGCATCTCCCTTCTCATCATGGCCGTGATCAGAAAGTGCATGCCCTAGTCCTTCTATAGCTAAATGTCCTAAGATACCTACGTCGTCATGGCCTCCTTTACCGTGGTCTTTTTCTGGTTTAGCACCCATCCTTATTGCGTGGGCAGATTCAGCACGTGCTTCCTTATTCCATGGGAGGGTCCACTGTTCTTTCATGTTTGTAGCATAACTTCGTTGTCTCCCTTTACCTACTTCATCCACTGCGTGTAACTGATGAGGAAGCAGCTTGTCCTCGTATTTATTTTGTGAATTCCCGAATTCTATTTTACCATCAGCATCCTTTTTTCTTTCTGTCTTAGCTTTTTCACTTCTTTCTACCCAGATTTTAATGTCTTTCTCTGTATTCTCAATACTTACTAAAGCTTTATCGATTTTATCCGTTTTATCTGTAGCGGTCCCCCGTTCTGTTTTAGCCTTTTCTTCTGCTTGTTTTGCATCTACTACTGCCTTGGCTAGGGTGGTGTCACCCGCGGTACCAAAAATAACCCTTCTCTCTGCATCTTCTCTTTCCTTCCTCGCATTGTCGGCTGCTGTTTCAGCTTCTTTTTGTTTGGTTCGGGCTTTATCAAGAGCTTCTTCCGTCTCTGCTTTTTCTGTCGTTACTTTTTTCAAAGCATCCTTTGACGCATCATACTCCTCTTCGGTTATGTTGCCGTTATGTGTTCTGTATGTCACATTTCCATCCTCACCAACTACCCCCACGCCATTTTTTATTATTGATTTATCTCGTTGTAGGTCAGTCACTTTTTTAGAGGCATCATCGAAGTCTTTTCGCTTTTTTTCCGTCGTAGGATCTATGAAATTTCCATCTTCATCTTTTTCTTTATTCGCCGCAGCGTAAAATACCTTCTCCAGGTTTCTTCGGGCCTTTTCCGCTCCCGTTAGGTTCACATCTAGGTCATGAACATCGTTGGAATTTTGGGTGGATAAATCTTGATGTTCTTCCTGATATTGATTTAACTTCTGTTTTTCCGCTTCTGTTTCTTTTGTGCCAAGTCCCTCAGCTACCCTCTTTCTCTTCTCGTCTTTTCTCTTCAAGTCGGCTACATATCCACCTGTTTCACTGAATATTTTGGAACCTTTACCCATGTCCACTCCAGTTGCACTACTTACAGCCCCCACAATTCCTCCGGCAAATCCTTTTCTTAAATCCCAGCTTGCGCCAGCCATTCCGCCCTTACCGTCGTCTCCGCCTGCTATGGCCCTTGTCCTGGAGCCCACAAATCTCTTAAAGCGGCTACCCCCCTCCGCATCTGTTTTAGACGCCCAGTCTGCGACCCCCTTCGAATCAAAAACTTTTTTACCCAGATGTCCTGCGCCACCCTGCATCAGCTTCGCTGCGCCCCCTATCATAGCTCCACCAATGGCAGCTGTAGCTAGACCTGCTACCGCGTTTCCTGCTTTGCTCATCTTTGCGCCGAGTTCGCCGGAGTATTTCACTGCCAGGTCTTTTGCCTTGTCGAGAAGTATGAAGATTATGAAGAAAGGTATGATGGTTTTCATTATTGTCTGTGTAATTCCTTCACCCGCCGTATCATAAGTTATACCTTTAAGGAAGTCCGTGAACATTATTATCAGGTAGAGGAAAAATATAAATAAGGGTGCAAGAAAAGCGTTTTGTAGCAGTTCTTTCCACCACTCTTTGTGCCCAAATCCTGGCATCTCAAATGGGGTAGCATAAGACAGGAAGGCGATGGGTGAGAAAATCATGCAAAGCCAAAGACTAACCACCCTGCTGACAAATAGGAATGATATAGAGATGAACATATATATCATGACGAACATCATTATGCAGGACAGAAGAACTATCAAAATAAACTGACCAGTTCTTTCTCCGATATTGAAATCTGTACCTACGATAGTTTGCGGATTAAAGTTGCTAACGATTCCTACAGAAATGGATTTTTCTCCTTCGGCACCAATTGCCACCCCGTTCTTGTCTTTTGCTTCTATGCTGTTATAAAATATCTTTGCTAGGATATTTGTACTGTCAATGACCACTTTTGTAGTAAACAAGCTGAAGTTTATAATTAGGCCCATTAAAATGACCATACTAATCAACTTTTTATTATCAGTAACGTTGAGTCCAAGTATCGTTTTGATCGCTATGTAGAGTAAGGCAATTATAAAAAATATGTTAGCCATATCGCGTACCACCTGCCAACCTTTTTGTATAAAATTTGTATTATATGAATCACTATTGGTTGAATAATAAACAAAAAAATCAAGAATCCACGCTGCGACTACAGTAAGTGGAGACAAAATCATTTCGAAAACTATTTTATGGAGGAACATGGCGACACATCCATCTAATCCCAGTAGACCACAGTCATAATCGAGACCTGGCTTGCCGATTTTGGAAGTGCCTTCGATTATACTACCTGGATCGCTTGCGCTTGCTCCCGTGGT
>CAYIEM010000009.1:0-30426 GCA_964362545.1 uncultured Candidatus Saccharibacteria bacterium | reverse complement strand
GGAAGAAAAAACAAAAGAAGCTAAAAGGTTTTCCATCATCTCTCGCATCAAAAGTTCAAATAACGCTTGGCGGGGAGTTTTAATTTTGCTCAAAACTACGCACAATCTATGGGTGCATATTTTCGCAGCAGCGCTTGCTGTGTATCTAGGGGTTTTGTTGAATGTTTCGGATACAGAATGGGTATTGGTCATTTTAACCATTGCCCTGGTGTTTATTACTGAAGCATTTAATACTGCTATTGAAATAGATATAAATCTGACCTCTCCGGAATATCATCCCTTTGCTAGAGACACCAAAGATGTCGCGGCCGGAGCGGTCCTGGTGGCCTCATTTGCCGCTTGTCTAGTCGGGCTTATAATATTCATACCTAAAATTTTTTAACTATCCATATGATTTCCGTCCAACAATCAAATAAGGATAACCCTCGTTTTGTTGAATATTATCAGGTGTTGGCGGATCTAATTGGCATTTTTTGGCAGTTTCATAAACAGAGAATTGAGTCAAAAAATATCGAGTTTGCCTACATGTATAATGCGGAAAGCAATACACATGAGAGATTTAATCCTAAAAAAGAATCAGAAGCACGCCAAAAAGAAAAACATTACCGACCATATAGGGTTATCGAAGATTTTGGTAATTGCGTTTCGAGGACTCTTCAGGCGTCCTGGGATCAATTTTTGAATGGAGTTGGCATTCCAAAATGGGACAGAGAATCATTTATAAATTCGATACAACCGCCAGAGTCTATCAAAAAGCATTTTTCTGATCCGTACATACGTTCGCTTGTAGATCGAGCTGGTGAGTTAGGTAAGGAGCTTTCATCTGTTTCTTTGCGTGATGATTATTCGGTTAAAGCAGTCGTGAATGCAGGCATTAGCACTGGAAGCGAAGTGACTACACAACTCAGAGCATTGTTTGGAAAAGTATTCAACCCAGTTTTGGCGGTTGTTATCTCTAAGGTTAGTTTAAAAAATGTTGATGATGCCCGTAGTGGCATTGGTCTTACTGAGGTCATAGGGGGGGGTCATGAAGGAATACCGCAGTATAGTCTATTAAATGCATCAAAGGATTTTTTAGACAAAGATAAGTTAAAAATGCTTGGGCTTGGAAAGACACTAGGATGTCCCGCGGGAATAAAAATAAGCAAAGATGCTGAACGATTTTTAAAAAAGTGCGGAATAAATACGTCACCCGAAACCATGCTTGAAGGATTTGCATCTATGGTCAATGAACAAGCCAAACCATATCTAGAGGAGTGGTTTTGCAATTTATCAGAGATGGGGCGCCAACAGATATTAGAACCAGAAACTAGAGAAGTACTTGAAGGAAAACGAATTATCTCGTAAGAATCAGTAAAATAGTCACAGAAATTTTGGAAAAAGAAACAGCATATGTTAAAATATAAAACATGCAAATATCACAAGTAAAAATATTTTTTGGGGTAATTGTGCTTCTTATTTTGGGTGTTATATCCACAGTACTGCTCCGTTCTGGCGGCGAGCCGGAAGGTCCTGGGCAATATGACGTTTTCGCGCAGTGTTTGAAAGATACGGGGGCGGTATTTTATGGAGCTTTTTGGTGCCCGCATTGTCAGTCACAAAAGAAACTTTTTGGCTCATCGGTTAAACTCTTGCCTTATGTCGAATGTTCTACCGCTGACGGGAATGCTCAAACGCAAATTTGTATAGATAAAAATGTGAGTACTTATCCTACTTGGGAATTTGCCGACGAGTCACGTCTAACTGGAGAGATACCACTTAAAACGCTGGCTGAGAAGACGGCTTGCATCTTGCCTGAATAAAAATAATACATGAATACTGAAACTGTGCATTATCTAAATGTTTTCCTCGGACTGGGAGCGATAATTCTTCAGGTTCTCTCTATCATTGCTCTCTTTCTCCTTTTTGTCGGACCAAAAAAAAATAGTTTTTTAGCTTTCATTGATAAACATTATTTACCGATCAGTTTTATTATTTCCCTATTCGCTTCACTTTTTTCTTTGGTTTACTCAGAAGTCATTAATTTCGCGCCGTGTTATCTATGTTGGTTCCAGAGAGTTTTTATGTTCCCGCTGGTCTTCATTTTCGGGGTTGCTATTTGGTCTAAAGACAGAAAAATAGTGAAATATGTTTTGCCCATGCTGTCTATAGGCTTTCTGATATCTGTATACCAGAATTTCATGTATTATTTTGCGGACATTGGGCCTTTACCATGTGATGCCTCGGGAGTGTCGTGCTATCAACAATTGGTGTACGAATTCGGCGGATATATTTCTATCCCGATGCTTGCTCTTACCACTTTCCTTGCTTTGATTGCCGTTGTCTTAGTTGCTCATTTTTATAAAAAAGAAGATTAATAAATTATGGATATGGATGAAGATTTAAAAAAGAAAATAGAAGAACAGGGTTTAAAAATAGACGCTATTTACAAATCGGTAGAAAAAACCAGAAAATACTTTTTGATTATTGTTTGGGTCACCGTCTTAGGATTTGTCTTGCCGATGATCGGATTATTTTTCGCTATACCCTCATTTTTGAGTATTTATACGACACCCGGACCTGGTGGTTTTTAGGCATCTAAGGCCGATGAATGAAAAAATATTGCGCGAAATATATTCTCATAAAAACCCAAATAAGGCAAAAAATCTGTCTCGATTTTTCAAAACAGGCCAGGGGCAATATGGAGCAGGGGATATGTTTTTGGGATTGACCGCGCCTATTTCAAGAAAAATTGCTCTAAAACATAAAGATATTTCTTTCCGAGAAATTAAATTACTGCTAAAAAACAAAATCCACGAAGTTCGCTTGATTGGTCTCATCATACTAGTACGTAGATATAAGGTAGGTATAGCAAAGGAGAAGGGAAAAATAGTGAAGTTTTATTTAAAAAATATTAAGTATATAAACAATTGGGATTTAGTGGATTTGTCCGCGTCTCAAATTCTTGGAGATTATTTGTTAGAAAAAAATAATAAAAATATTTTGCTTAAACTTACTCGCTCTAAAAATTTATGGGAGCAGAGAATAGCCATGATTTCTACCGCCGCTTTTATTAGGAGAGGAGAGATGGCGTGGACGATCAAAATTGCGAGAATTTTCCTTAACCATAAACACGATTTGATTCACAAAGCCACCGGCTGGATGCTTCGCGAAGTGGGGAAGAAAAATGTAAAAGAATTGCGTAGATTTCTAGATGCCAATCTTTCCAAAATTCCCCGCACCATGCTACGTTACGCGACCGAGCGTCTTCCAGAAAAGCTTCGCCTGAGATATCTCCATATGTAAAAATCAGACCTTCCACTAATTGTTTACAGATATGATATAATCAAAACATGATTGACCCCAAAAAAGTAGACATGAATCAATTACCAAAGAAATTTGTGGATGGAGCGATAGGCGCTCATGGCAAAGATGTTTTTTCTTTTGCTCTCACTTCTGGTAATAATTTAGACTCCTTTGCCACTACGCCACAGATTATGAAAAGCATCGCTATCTGGATAAACGGACAAGTGCAAAACTACGAAAAACAATTCGGAGAGATTGACATGACTCCGCCACAAATATCTAGCCCGATTCAAATGGCTGATCTAAATAAGTCAGGGGATGATAATAGGTAAGTTAATGCTTGTTTTTACCCAAAAGGAAAAGAGTTTGATGCAGAAATTAAACACTCCGGCAAAAGTGCAAAATTTTCTAAATGATTTGAGGTTTAATTTTGAAGAAAAAGGTGAGACACTAAAATCTCCCTTAATGGTTTTGCGGACAAAGTCCGCGCATTGTTTTGAAGGGGCCCTTTTGGGGGCGTATATTTTATCGCTCCATGGATACCTGCCGCTCGTTCTACATTTAGAAACGACTAATAATGATTATGACCATGTCATTACTCCATTTAGACAATATGGGTTATGGGGTGCATTATCTAAGACCAATCACGCGGTGTTGCGATACAGAGAGCCAATCTATAAAAACATCCGCGAACTCGCAATGTCTTATTTCCACGAATATTTTTTAAGCAAAAATGGCAAGAAGACATTGCGGAAATATTCCAAACCCCTCAATTTGAACATTTTTGGTAAAAATTGGATAACAGACGAAAAAGACCTTTGGTATATAGATAAAAAACTAGATAAAATAAAACACTCTGAAATCGCACCCAAAAAAGTTTTGAAAAATCTCCGCCAGGCGGAGAAAATAGAAATAAAAGCAGGGAAAATTACGGAGTTTGCGAAAATAGGGAACAAAATAGTATAATATAATAACTTTATTAATAACTTATTAAATTTAATGTATGGAATATTTATTTGTTTTGGGGAGAGTGTTATTGGGGGGTTATTTTATAATGAGTGGATATAACCACTTTAAAAACGTAAATATGCTTACAGGATACGCGCAGTCAAAAGGAGTACCTATGGCGAAAGAGGCGACACTCCTAACTGGACTGATGATGCTTTTGGGAGGATTGGGGGTGCTTTTAGGCATTTATATACAACTCTCCGTGCTTTTACTTGCTATTTTTTTGTTTGTTACCACATTCAAAATGCATCAGTACTGGAAAGTGACTGACCCGATGGCTAGAATGGGCGAGCAGGTTAATTTTTATAAAAATCTTGGCCTACTCGGGGCTGTGCTGATGCTTCTGGCCATTCCACTTCCTTGGATGCTATCTTTGTTTTAACTAGAAACTGAATATCTTAGACAAAAGGTTGGCGAACCAACCCTTTTCTGTTTGCTTGTTTTTATTTTCTTCTAGAGCGTTAATCACCGTAGCTGTATTTTGGATGGGTGAATTTTCTGTTTTAACTGTTTTGTTTTCTTTTTCTGTATTTTCCGTTTTAGCCACATTTTGGGAGGACTCTGTGGCGGTGTTTTTCGCCAGAGCCAGCTTGATGGTTTTATTTTCCGTTTTTATTTCTTCCAAAAGGGCTAAAACTCTCTCCAATTTTTGTTCCAAGGCTTCTTTTTCTTCCAGAGTGATGTTGGCGACAGGTTTATCAAATTTTTGCATTATTTGTCCCCAGGTTTTACCGGAAAGAGCGGTGAGGACATAAGCTGTCTCCCAAATTCTATTTTGCAGGTACTCATTTTTGATTCCACCATCAGCTTCCTGGAATTCTGCCAAGTAGTCAAGCGGGGTCTTGTCTCCTTTCTCCCAATCTTCCCGTTTTTCTCCCAGTGCGGTGATGCCCCCCATGGCCCAAGCAGTCGAAGAAACGTTGCCCCACCCGCCTGTGTTTTTCTGGCTTTGTTTCAAGAATTCTTTTGCCTTGGCCAATGCTTTTTTAATCTGCTCGTTTTGGGCAAACGAAGTGAGAGTTTGTACGGATGCGCCAGTCATATCTACGGATTCGTCCCAAGAGCCATTTTCTTTCTGTCTACCCAAGATGAAATTTATACTGCTCAATATCATCGGGTCAGTTTCTGTAAAGCCGGCATTTTTTAAAACTATTAGAGCAAAGATATCGTCATTATCTTCGTTTATGTCGCCGAACTGTTTTCCATCGAAGCTAGCAGTTATTTTTTCTACATAATTTTCGCCGTTTGTATTGTATGGATTAAGCCCAAGTGACATGAGCGCCATAGCGTGTCTCTCGAAATCGGTTAGAAGCGACCCCTTCATTTCAGATTCCCCGAAATGTTTTACCAGTTTTACCATTGGGGCCAGTTTTTGATTTTCGCTGTTTGCAGACATTAAAGCAATAGTAGCCCAGTCTGTATATATCTCCTCGCCAAATGACCCGTTTTCTTTCTGCTGCGATAAAAGGAACTCTACTGCTTTCTCTACATCGAATTCTTTCTTTGTTTCCGCGCCAAGCACGCTTCCTTTCGAGTTTTCGCTGTTGTAGTTTGTTCCGACACTTCCGCTTGGACGCGATGACCGTCTTGATCCTGATCCCGAGTCGGATGAGGAGGACGAAGGGCCTGGTTCCGGAGGATCTATTACAGTCAATGTCTCAGTCGGGAAATAAAAATCTTCTTTGATACCGATGTTATATGAACCAGACGCAATGTTGGAAAAAATCGCTTGTCCACTGTCGTTTACTGTAAGGGTTTGTAATTCAATAGGGGAAAATGGATCCGATGGATTGGGTTGTGTCAATCCGATGATTACACCCTGCAATAGTTCCCAATTATTATTCCGGTAGTCGTAGTTTTCAGCAATTACAGTTACACTCTCTGCCGTGGTTATGGAATTGGAGCTCAAAATTATTCTATGTTGTGGACTGAAATACACATAAATTTCTTCTCCACCAGACAATATTTTCTGGTCCATGCCTACTCCCGGAGAAGCGTCGTCGACAACATACTGCCAGTTGTCACATTTGTTATTTATGCACTTAACATAAAAAGACCCGAAGGATTCAAAATACTGCAAATCTGTAATGGACCAACTTTCGTCTGCGATATCGGCGTCATTTAACACTGACAAAACACTGTCTGCGTCGAGCGGATGACCATTTAATTCTATAGTTCCAGTGGGCCGCAAGGGAGTGCTGTTTTCGAAAATTATGTCACCCTCGTCTCTGATTATTAAATTTATACTTTTAGTGTCTTCTGCATGCGCGACGTTAAAGATATATCCAAGCAATATTACGTAAACAAGAGCAATTCTTTTTAGGTTATTCATTTTTTCTTTTTTTATTGGTAATCTTTTTCATACTTCCAGGATACGACATCACCTGGATTTATTTTATAATTTGAGACGCCGATCTTTGCCTGCTTTCCGTTTACGTAGTAAATCCAAAATCTATCGCCATCTCCCCTTATTCCGTTCAGTTCCTCGATTAATTTTCCCATTCCGATGTAATTTTTATCTTTAAAGTTTACCCTCCCTTCATTCTGCAATTTTGTCATGAAATCATAAACACTTGTTTCTTTGTCTATCTCACTTGTATATCTTTTGTTTTCTATCTCTAGTGTCGCTATTTTTTCTGGTTGTTCCGTGACAATGTCTACTGTGGGTGGCTTTTGAATGCTATTAATAATGTTTCTGACCACAAATCTGATCACAGGAGGGACGTGCGGTGACGGATATTCTTCTGAAGATGTGTTTGAATTTAATATAAAAATGCCGAAAGAAAATAAAGCTAAAAGCGACAATATTCCTGTTACTATTTTTACTTTTTTATTCATAAAATTTAAATTTTTGCACAAAAAAATTCCGCCTATTTGGAGCAGAATTATGGGTCCTTCAAAAAAGAAGGAATATCCTGCTCGGGAAAAATAACACATAAAATGATTGGTAATCGGACTTGTTCCTTCTCACCTATAGGTGAATGTAGGACTTACCGTAGCGGCACTGTACCGGAATCGAACCGGTTTCCCCAATCATTTATTCTAAATTTTCAAATGAACTCACTTAGTATATACTTACCTCAAAAGATGTCAAAAAAAACTGTGGAAATCGCCTCGTCGGCGATCCGCCGAAAAGGCGGAAGAAAAATTAAAAAACAAACAAAAATAATGGTTTTTGGGACATTTGACGGATTGCATCAAGGACACTTGAATTTTTTTAACCAAGCTAGAAATTTAGTAAGAGATTCGTTCCTGATTGCTTCTATTGCCAGAGATAGAAATGTACTGAAAATAAAAGGGAGGCATACTTTTTTATCGGAGAAAAAAAGAGCGGGGTTGGTCAAAAAATCTGGGTTAGTTAATAAGGTCGTGTTAGCTGGTCTTAAAAGACACATTCCGCACATCATAAAAGAAAGACCGGATATTATTGCCTTAGGCTATGACCAGAAGGTATATGTCAAGAATTTAACAAAGGATTTAAAAAGCAAAGGAATATTTGCGGAAATTATTCGTTTGAAACCCTACAAGGAAAAGATTTACAAAAACCATTTGCTAAACAAGAAAAGATAAATTTATTTCACGTCTTTTAATTTCAAGATGTTCAAAAGTCCGATTAGCATTATTGCGCTTAACACAAAAAAGATATATTTGAAGGAAGGTACTAACAGTAAAATAGGTAAAGCTAAAAGGGGAGCGATGACATAGGCAACAAAAGGAGCGTTGCGGAAAAAACTCACCTCGCCCGCGTTTTCTTCTTTTGTAACCTTGAAAAAGTAACTGTCGTTCATTATTTCTATCGTGGCAGCGCCTATACGCGTAGCAAAGAGCGCAAAGGCCCATATGAAAAGAGCTGGCTCTTTGATGAAAGGAATAACAAGGACGGATATTGCTATAATCGAAAATCCCACAATCAACATTTTCTTTTCTCCTATTTTGTCCGACAGTTTACCCAGGGGAATGTCTACTACGACAAACGGGATGAGCATTATAGCGAAAATGAAACCTATTTTATTCCAGCCGAAACCGATGTATTCGTGCAAATATATTGGCGAATATATGACCATCCAAGCATAAAAAAATTGCAGAAATAGGTTACTAAAATATATCCTTGAAATATTTTTGTTTTTGATGAAAGATTTGATCGTTCGCAGTATGGGGAATTTTTTATATTCAGGGTCCTTGAAGTTATTTAGAAACAAATTGGAAACAATGAACATTAGAACCATAAAACTTGCGCTGAAAAGATATATGCCAGAGAAAGAACTTTTGGCTATAATAGAGCCGGAGATTACTTGGGCGACGATCCAAGCTCCGTTTGTGACCGTCAGGTAAAGTCCCCTTAGTCCTCCGATAGGAGAATTTTTGGAAAAATCTTCGATGAATATATCCAGTGATGCAACGACAAAACCAGTCGATATGAAATAAAGAATGAAAAATATTATGGCTACCAGGGCGCTATTTGTGAATGCGAGTGTTACAAGCGATATAAATATAAAAAAGCAAAATAGCATTATGGTGACCCTGTTGCCTAGGCGGGTCAAAATCCTCGGCATTTCCGAGAGACCCACAATGGTTATGATGGAGGCAACTATATAGATGATGCCGACATAATTTTTTCCCACATAATTTTCCAAAAAGCTGGAGTTTATGTAAGATACCAGCGCTAACGTCATTGAGAACAAAAATCCCGCTAAGTATATGATTTTTCGGTTGTGTTTCATTAAACTCAACTATATCATATTATATGTTACTAAATTAATTAAAAACGGAACCCCGTTTTTGTGCCTCATTTTGGGTTATGGTATCATGTTACTATGATTGAAGGAATAAATAGTAATTTGGATAATTTGTCAGGGGAAGATAGAAGAAAGATAGAAAGTCCAGATTCTAGGAGAAATTTCATTAAACTTGCAGCCATACTTACTGCTGGTGGGGTTTTAGGTGGGGTAGTCGCAACTTTGGCTGAGCAGCTAGGAAAAAGAGAAGAAAATAAGTTTGTGCTTGAAAAGCGGGCGGATGGTAGCTTTCTTGCCTACGTCATAGGCGCGAACGAAAAAGCGAATTTATCCCACGATGAAGCTAATAAGTTTGAACAAGGGGTTGGAAATTTTTTAAAAACAGCTGGTGATTTTGAAGTGCAAAAACCGAATGTCGAGCTTCGGATAGTTGATAGAAATGGCAAAAAGACATACCTCGTTACATATACTTGCTTGTTAGTGCCGTCCAAAACTCCTAATAGGAAGTTTGCTCGTTTAGGTACAATGCTGCCTGGATCAACCCCTGAAGCGGCGAAAGAAGCTGTTGACGAACAAGAGAAAAAAGATAAGAAAGAAGAGAAAGTAAAAATTTTTTCTGGGGGACTTACCTTACAAGACAGTTTCATAGGGCAGTCAGAAGTTTGTTATAAGGGGCAATGTTGGCATATAAGGGAATTCTTCGCTGTTGCTGGAACTAAATTTCTTCCGGATGATAATCAACCAGAAGACAAAAAGAAACAGCCTGAACGATCAAAAGCGGAAGAGAGACCAGGTGAAATTGAAAGACCACAGCCTAGAGAATCACCGAAGCAAGGAAAAACCGAGAGCGGGGTTACAAAATCTGACGAAAAAATAATAACGGAGATAGAATTAAAATTCAGCAGGAAGATGGGTAGTCTTGCTATGACCGAGGCTTACGGAGTGATACGTTCAGGCAAAAATAAGTTTACTTTTTTTAATAAATCTACTAAATACCAAAGGTTGTATCATTACCTAATCAGGCTTGTCAAAGTAACTGGCCAGGAACCTATTAAGAGAGAAACAAGCAAAAAATTTGTGCACAAAGCGCTACTAAAAGCCGCTACTCAAGGGAGACTGGATAAGGTAAAATTCTAGGTACCTTTAATGTTTTAAAAAGTTTTAAATACTTAACACTACCGGGATGACCAAAGGCCTTTTGGCTGTCTTTTGATACAAAAATTTAGAAACCGTTTCACCTAAATTAGCCTTAATGTTGTCTAGGTCAACCAAGTTGCTTCTCTCTGCCACATCCTCTACTCCCTTTTTGATGATAATTCGTGCCTGACGTAGGAGTTCTTGATTTTCCTTCAGGTATACAAACCCTCGGGATATCAGGTCTGGGGATTTTTTCAGTTTTCCGGTTTTTTGATCTATCAGGGCTATAATAACGAACATTCCGTCCTTAGCGAGCATCATTCGGTCTCTTATGACTACATCTTGCGTGTCCCCGATAGATACGCCATCTACCATCATAAGTCCAGATGCGGCCTTTTCCTTCCGCAATACCATCTTCTGTCCATCGGCGGATATTTCTATAATCGAACCGTTGTCCGGTACTATTATATTTTCTTCGGATTGACCTAGTTCTATCGCGAGTTCTTTGTGTCGTACTAACATCGAATGCCAGCCGTGAATCGGGATGAAAAATTTAGGGTGAGTTTTCCTGTGAAGCCATTTTATGTCTTCTTGGTTGCCGTGACCGGTGGCATGCACGAAATCTTCGCCGGCGGTCCGGTAGCTTATAATGCGCACTCCCTGGCGAGTCAAACCGTCTTTCATTTTCTGCACCTGCAATTCGTTGCCTGGAACAACAGAGGCGGAAAGTATTATCGTGTCGCCTTTGTGTAGCGCAAATTTGGTATGAGATTTATTTGCGGCTCGATTTAAAGCCGCGAATTCTTCGCCTTGTGCGCCGGTCATTAAGATAACGACCTTGTTGGGTGGATAATTGTCTATTTCTTCTATCGGCACTACGGTTCCTTTTTTGGGAGTAAACAATCCTGCCTCTATGGCAACTTCGATATTTGTCTTCATTGACCGTCCGTCCAGTGCTATTTTCTTGCCTATAGATTCAGCAAATTTTACTATATGAGCCAAGCGAGTGATGTGTGAAGCGAAGGCAGCAATAATCATTCGCCCGTTTACTTTTCTTATCAGATTCTCAAGCCCTTGATGCACTTTTACTTCAGGCAGAGAGAACCCTTCATTTTCTATATTTGTAGAATCAGTCATCAGGAGTAAGACCCTCGCTTTATCGAAGATTGAATATTCTTTTTCTTCTTCTTTTGAGACCACTCCGTCTACTTGATTAAGTTTGTAATCACCCGGGGTGACAATCCATCCGTTTTTAGTTTCTATAATTACGCCCATTGAGTCGGGAATAGTATGGGTTACGCCGAAAAATCTAACTTTTATTTTACCGCAGGTAATGCTCTGGTCTTTATCAACAATGTTTTCTAACATTTTAGGCAGTTGTGGGAATTCCGCTTGACGCTTTCGCATCATGAGGATGGAAAGGTTTCTAGAATAAACTGGCGGATTGCCTATGCGAGAGAGCACCAATGGTACACCTCCGATATGATCCAGGTGTCCATGTGTCACTATAAGCGCGCGGATCTTATCTTTTCGTTCTTCGAGATAGGTCGTGTTTGGTATAACATAATCAACCCCAGGTGTTTCTTCGGTGGAAAAATGCATACCTGCGTCTACCACTATGATGTCATCACCTATTTCTATCGCGGTCATATTCTTGCCTATTTCTTCTACTCCGCCCAGCGGAATAATACGAACCACTCCTTCTTCGGGAGAGTTGATCTTATTATCAGTTACACTCTTGTACCTATTTTTGTTTCCAAACGAGCGATTACCACCCCTCGATTGCCCATAGCTTTTTTTAGAATATTGATATGTAGAGCTTTTCATGGGTTTTCTTGTCCCGGTGCCCGCTACAGAATGGTAGGCCCCTCTCTGGTTGTTTTGCATAGTTCTGTTACCACGATCGGAAGGACTCCTTACTATGGTATCCATATTGTTATGTGTAGTATTTCGAGCAGGTTCGATGCTGATAGAACTAAAAGATAGTCTGTTTTTTTTCATTATTTAAGGCGTTTATTATTTAATAATAGTAAATAGTATTTATTTGGAAAATATCTTCCAAACATTGTCGGTTTTAGTATACCATAAGTGGGAATTCAAGAATCTATCTCCTGGGACAGCTATATGATCTATGGAAAAACCCTGAATGTCTCTAGACACAACGTAAATAAATTTAGGACTATACAAAAATACCGCTGGCATATCTTTTTTGATTTCATTTTCAAAGTCAGCGTATTTTTTTATTCTCGCAGTTTTGTCAGTTGTGATGAAAGCATCTTCCAGTATCTTATCTACTTTTGCATTAGTGTAAACTGCCACGTTTAGTCCTGGGTCTTTTCTTTGCGATGAATGCCAGAAGGCGAATAGATCAGATTCATGATTTATAATTTGTCCGAAAAATAAGGCATCATATTTGCGCGGTCGTATGACTCCCTGATTTAGATTTCCAACTTCAAAAGTCTTTACGGTGACTTTCATACCGATTTTCTCCAAATCATGTTTTATCAGTTCCGCTGACTTTGCCAGCTCCGGAGCATTGCCTGTAGAGATAGAAAATTCCAGGTTAGTGGTTTTCTTGGTTTTTTTATCAGTTACTGTTTTTTGTAAAAATCCATCTACCCCGAGTTCCCAACCGTCTTTCTTTAAAATATCTTGAGCTTTTTTGACCCTTTCCTCATAAGGGGTACTGTTTTTTTTGTCCAATCTTTGATAGTTAACCATGTTGGGTGGTATGGGGTCGTTTATCGCGACTCCATAACCAGACAATACATCCCCGACTATATATTCTTTATTAATGGCGAGATCTATGGCTGTTACTACATTTTTATCGATAAAAATCTGATTTTGGTTCTGATTAAAAAACAATCCAAACACTCTATGAAGGGTTGTTGACTCAACGCGGTAATTTTTACCTTCCAGAATTTTCGCATTTTCCGGAGATATAGAGCTTATCTGATCTACAGCACCATCTTCCAATGCCTTTATTAGAGTTTCTTCATTTATATAAAAACGCAAAGTCAACTTTTTTATGTACGGCTCGCCCAAATTGAATTCCTTAAAAGCAATCAAATCATAATAATCTATCAATCCCGATGCTTGTTTTCCCACCTCATCTATTTTGTAAGGCCCCGAGCCAATCGGTTTTATGTTTGTGTCATTTAACTCAATAGGGGAGGCGTCCCATAGGTGCGCGGGCATTATACCCATAGTCGTGTTTTCCAAAAAAGATGCATAGGATTGTTTGAGTGTGAATTTAATTGTTCTTTCATTTATCTTTGAAACTGTAACGCCGTCCCAATTTCCCTGCCTTGGGCTCTTTATGGTAGGATCCTTGATTTTATTTATAGTGAAAACTATATCATCGGAGGTGACTGGTGTCTCATCATGAAAATATATCTTGTCCTTCAAGGTAAACACATATGTCAGACCATCTTCCGACACTTCGTATTTCGAAGCCAAGTCCAGGGCGAGACTGCCGTCAGGGTTTTTTCTCATTAGTCCGGAATAGACAAGCGATACTAAGTCTTGATCGGGGAGCGAGCTTGCAAGTACAGGATTTATAAAACGCGGAGTGCCGATAATTCCTTCCACCAAGTTTCCGCCTCTCATAGGTACTTTAGCCATGAAGGATTTGTTTATATTGTTGAGTATTGCAAATGTACTCACGCATAAAATAAACACCAAACTTAAGAAAACAAAACGCTCCCTTTTTGAAAAATGAGATATTGTTTTTTTTATTTCGTTTTTTGAAGGCAATAAATTACGCGTACGGTTATAAGAATTTTCCATAAGACCAAAGTTTGACAAAAGCAACCGCTAGTCACCATGCTAGCTCTTTGCTTTTATTATTATATAACTAATACAATATAATTGGCTCATTCGTTCGGAACAGTCAAGCAAGCTCACTGCTCCTCTCTCACTTACTAATTATAGTGAGAAAAGCAGACAAAGTAAAAAGGATTCCACAAACTATCGATAAAATAAAAAGGAAATACTCGAAACCTCGACGGGTGTGGTGAAAGGAGCCGCCGTCTCCTCCTCCTAACGCTCCTCCTACCCCCGCGCCTGATTGCTGGAGTAATACGGATGTCACCAACACTACAGAGAGTATTATCTGCGCATAAGGCAGTATCGTAGCTACTAATTGCATATAAAAAGAGTATCTCACAATTTAAGCCAAAAGGCAAATACTCGATAGGTATAGTGTAGTTTCAAAATAAACTGTGGATAACCCATGTGTTTTTTGGTTGTGTAAGGGTATATACTGTTCTCAGTTGTTTATTATTTATTATAAGGCCGAAAAATTATAATGTTTCTTTTTTAATTAATTAAAATTATGAAAAGATTTCTAATCGTTTTGTTTTTAGTTTTTAATGTGGTCTTAGGCGCAGATTTGGCTTTTGCCGCTCTATCTACTTCAGGTTCTCTTAGCCCTATTGGTCCTCCCATCAGTGTTTGTCTGTCAGGAGATAACTATAACATAACCACAGGGAAGCCATGTCCTATCGGTCCTCCCATTTCGGTTCCAGTTCCTCCCGTTATCAATAGTTTAACTGCCGGAAATATCGATTACGGAAGTTCTCCATTCACTACTATTACTTGGTCAACTGCTAACACGGTTGGTTCATCGCCTTGCACCGCAAGTGGCGCTTGGTCTGGTAGTAAACCCCCACAAGGTAGTTTATATATTGGACCATTGTCTGGCGACTTTCCTAAAACCTTTAGTCTTTCCTGCGTCGGAGCCAGTGGCACAACGCCGGCCACCAGATCGGTCACGGTGAATATGGTAGGGGGACCAATTGTTCCAGCTACTCCCATTAACCTTAAAACTAAAGTTGATTACAGTTTTGGGTCTGGTAATAGTGAAGCGTTCGTTCAGACTTGGATTGCTGGTTACCCACAAAATGTAAACGTTGCGTATTGGAAACTGGATTCATCTTGCCCAGAAGGAGTAGAGATGATAGGACAAAATTCTGAAAATTTGTGCGGACGGGTAATGCGATTCGACCGTTATAATATTTTTGACCCGACAAAAGACTATCTTGTGTTGACAGTGGGAGTAGTTAATAAATCAAGCTCGGCGCGAACATTGATTCTTAGTCTAACCGCCCATGACGAAAACGGAAATATTGTTGGAAAAGACAGTGAAGGTGTCGCATTAAACGGAGTTTTACCTCCACCAACTGCTAGCTTCATAGAAGTTTTTAATCCTAGGGACAACGAAACTTGGTATACAGGTAAGACTTATCAGATTAAATGGGAAAATAGCGAGAGTCTAAATCGAAGTGCGCGTTATATTGAAGCCGTATACGTTGGCGGTAATGGCGGAACCTTGAATATCGAAAATACCGGTAAGTTGTTGGGGGACCAGCCATATTTTTGGACCGTTCCGAAAGATTGGCCACTCTACGGCGATTTCAAAATAAGAGTTGGTTTGCATTCTACTAATATTTACGGTGAAAGCGGAGTGGTGAATATCTCCGACAACCCCATTCCTCCGCCGACCATGAGCGGGCCAGATTTAGTAGTTAGCGGTTTATCCTGGACTCCTGAAAACCCGGTAGTGACCAGACCGGTTGGTTATCTGAACGTTACGGTTGATGTGAAAAATATAGGAGATAATGCAGTGACCTTACCTGAGGGTATGAGAATTAGCTTGTATAAAGGTGATGGAGGACCAGAGGGGGAAATGGTGGGAGGGGTAACGATAGGTTCTGCTCGTTACGTACTTAATCCGAGCCAAACTCAAGAGTTTATTTTTAACACAACTCAGCAACCAAACGTGCTAGAAAACGCAGGAACTTTTGTTTTGAACGCGGTAGTTGACGACGCAAATATAGTAAGAGAATCAAATGATTCTAACAATTACCTTGTCAGACGATTAGTTGTCTCTGGCTCTACGCTTCCGCCAGTTCCGATAGGAGATCTTCCTGATTTAACCGCCAGTGCTGTCACTCCAATTACCGCTACCGTTGGTGTACTTCAAACATATTCTGCTGTCATTACGAATAGCGGAACAGTACCCACAAGTACCACCGGCAAGATTGCCCATATCTTCCAATTCCGTTCCAGTCCTACCTCCTCGATTATCAGCCGGTTGATTTCTAGAAAGCCTATTGTTGCCAATGGAACGGATACCATATCTTATAGATACACTTTCAGTAATCTTGGCACCAGAACCGTTGCAAATAGGTATATACGTGTTTGTGCCGATAGCACTGGAACCATCAAAGAATCAAACGAAGAAAACAACTGCAGTCCGTGGACGGTTATTAAAGTTTCTTTGCCTCCGCAAACAGCTAACGTATTGGATGCCTTGAAAGATACTACTAATAGTGAAGACTTCTCAACGGGTTGTAAGTTCACCACGACCTTAAAGAAGGGAATGAGTCATCCAGAGGTACAATGCTTACAACAAATACTCAATGCAAAGGGTTACAATGTTTTGGGGACTGAAGGAGGCAAGGAAACGACTTACTTTGGCAATGCTACTTTGAAGGCCTTAGAATCATTCCAGGATACAAATTATATATCCATTGACGGCATATTCGGGCCTAACTCTATGGATGTTTTGGGGAATTAAATCGAAATCAAAAAACTATGGTAGCAGAAAGTCCTGGACTCACATTTTCCGAGAAAAAAGCTTATATCCTAAGGTCTAGGGAATACTTCGAGGGCGATAGTTGGATCTTACCGACTGATGTGGATTTAATAGGATTGGCCGATAAAGAATTTGTTCGGAGGTTAAAAAAATTAGGATGGGACAAGAAGGAACCCATTGATGCTTTAAGGAATGCGTTTAACGAGGCTATGGTTAATTCCATGGCCCATGGAAATCAAGGTCTCAAAAGAGAAGACTATGACTCTAGTACGAATATATATCAACTATCTAGAAATGCGAATATGATAGATCCATGCAGGAGACTTCTGTGGGTGGATTTTGAAATAAGTAGAGATAGGGTTTATGTAAAAATTCGCGATGAAGGCAATGGTTTTCCTTTTGAAGAGGAAAAACCCTCTGACAACACAGAACTCAACGAAGATGGCTTGTTAAAGTTAAGAGGTAATGGAATGACGATCATGAAGGCTGCTTTTGATGTGAAATATAGTGATGGGGGAAGGGTGGTTGAGATGACAAGAGAGAGACAAAAACAAGAAAAAGTGATATGATATAACCATTATGACAACAAATAAAAACAAAATTTTAATTTCGGTTATAGTGCTTGCCTTAGTCGCTGGAGCAATTTATTTTTTTACTAGTAAAAGGGTAGTTGCTCCTGTCGTTGTAAAGGACACGAATATGGTAACACGAAAGGATGCTTGCTATTTTAGAGAAACGAGGGGAGAGTTTGAAGGTGCTCCTTTGGTAGATTACGCCTTTGCATCTGTAAATTATGATTCGGGAGATGAGGTACACGGAATTATAAACCTCATTCCTGCGGAAAAGGATTCCATGGTTGGCACATACACGGGAATAGTAGAGAACAATGAAGGCATGAAAGGGTATCCGTTTCGATTAAATGCGATATACGCTGGATTGGGTGAAGGAGTGGTATCTTATCAGCAAGAGGTGATCATTGTTAGCGAGAACGATATAAAGATGGGAAGCGGAGAAAGATATCTTGACACAGACGGTGTGTATAGATTTAAAGATATAAGTACTCTCGTTTATAACAACACACTGCCGAAAATTGATTGCGCTAGTGTGCCAGAAGTATTGAGCGCTGATTACTCCATAAGTAAGTAGATAGAAACAGTTTTTCGAAATTAATCAAGGTCATTCCAGATCAGTATTTTCCATTCGTCTTTTTTAAACCAATGAATGGATACTATCTTACTACAGATTCATGATATACTTAAGTGTTATTAATCTAATAAAAGATAGCATCGCGTTTTAGTTGATATTACGCGATGTGATTCTGTAGAATCACATGGCAAAAGGAGACGGACATAGAAAAGAAAAAAAGAAACCAAAAAAAGCAAAATAAAAGCAGGGGATAACTTTTTGCTTTTTTGGTTTAATGTTGTAAACTAGAACTATATGAAAACATATTATATAGGATTTTTAATGGTTTTAAGTTTGTTTGTTTTTGGTGCTAGTGTTTTGGCCCAAGGAGATGTTGATCCTAATCCGAGGGCGGGAGAGTGTGTGTCTATCAACAACAATTTAAGATATAGAGATCGCATGTCCGAAGTATTTACTCTTCAGGATTATTTGCAATCTAACGGCTATTTAAATTCAGAACCAACAGGATTCTTTGGAATTCTCACCAGGCAAGCAGTGATGGATTTTCAAAATGCGAACGGTATTACTCCCGCTAGCGGATATTTTGGGCCAATTTCTAGAGCGAAAGCGAAGATGTTAACGTGCGGTGGAACTATCCCAACTCCAACTCCTACACCAATCCCTTCTCCTATCCCTCCAACTCCTTCTCCCAACAAACCAATTCCTGTGCCAGTACCTACTCCTATGCCGGATGGTTGCTTCACGGGACAGAATTATAGTTCCACGACGGGTATGCCTTGCGTGTATCAAGATGTTCGAGAACAAAAATTTACCGGTTATCTAAGTCCCCTAGGTCCTACTATACAGATGTGGGGTACACACACATTGTCCTTTGAAGAAAATATTCAATGTATTATGGCTCCATGCAATCCGATAAAGAAATCTTATCCGGTACAGGGGAAAGATTCAAAAGTTTCAGCTGATTTAAAACTTTATGAAAACAACAGAGTTACGATTTTAGGCAAACTGGTTTGGAATAATTTTGAAGGAGGTTTTTATGGTATTGTCGCAAGCAAGGTAGAAGGTTCGACTTCGACTCCTATCCCTATACCAATGATCAAGGTTCTTTCGCCGAACGGTGGCGAGACTTGGGCAAAAGACACAAAACAGACAATCAAATGGCAGGACAATACATCCATTCCGACTTGCCCGGAAGGAGCTTACTGCGCTCCTCCGGCACCGAAATATTACGATATTAATTTAATGCCATACTATCCTCCATGCATAAGCAATGTTTGCCCCGCGTATCCGTACATATCTCCTTACACTATTGCAAAAAGCGTGTATGGTTCTTCGTATAGCTGGTCAGTGGGAAGGTATGGATATGAAAATGCCGGAGGCGATGCAATGATAAATCCATCAATACTTGTGGTTCCCGATGGTTCCTACACTGTTCAAGTTTGCCAGTCTGGTTCTGGTATTTGTGATTCGAGCGATTTCTATTTTAAAATTATTTCTTCCGTAGACGGTTGCCCTCTAGGACAAAATTATAGCTCTACGACAGGACAACGATGTGGTTCCGGTCTAGTTATTTCCGGCGTTTCCGGTCCTCAATCGTTGAAGGTAAACGAAACAGGAACTTGGACAGTGAAAGCATCTGATGGAAGCGGAGGAAGTCTTTCCTATTCTGTAGACTGGGGAGATCAGGTTTATTATGCTACTAACCCTTCAGATATGGCTCGACCAATCAGCATTCAACAATCAGCTACATTCACTCACAAATACAGCACTTCAG
The DNA here is from genome assembly GCA_964362545.1 of uncultured Candidatus Saccharibacteria bacterium. Classification (GTDB taxonomy): domain Bacteria; phylum Patescibacteriota; class Minisyncoccia; order Phycocordibacterales; family UBA9973; genus UBA9973. The sequence goes on along the minus strand of CAYIEM010000009.1, from coordinate 10,739 downwards.
GAACATATCAGCCGACTTTCTTTGTTACCAACTCTAGTGGCAGAGGAGTTAAAGCAGGTTTAAGTGTGAATGTCGGGGAAATAATCGAACCTTATCCTTCTATAACGGTCCTTTCTCCGAACGGGGGAGAGACCTGGGCAAAAGATACCAAGCAGACAATCAAATGGCAAGACAATATGTCGATTCCGGCGTGTCTAGAAGGAGGAGCTTACTGTGCTCTTTATGTCCCAGTGCTGAAATATTACGATATTAGTTTAATGCCATACTATTCTCCATGCACAACTGACATTTGTCCGCTATATTCTATTCCTAATCTCGCCCCGTATACTATTGCCACTAAAGTAAAAGGATATGATTCTTCTCCTGCCTCTTACGTTTGGGGTGTTGGCAAAATAACTGATGGCAGAGTCGTCCCCGATGGTTCCTACACTGTTCAAGTTTGCCAATCTGGTTCCACAACGTGCGATTCAAGCGATTCATATTTCAAGATTGTTTCTTCGACATTACCTGTATTATGTGAATACGCGGCTCCACCTCAGGGTTGCGCATACACGCCAGGTTCGAATTACAATCCAATTACGCAATGTGGTTTAGTCTTAATGTGTTCGGGTTCTGGCGGCGGCGGATCATCTCAGCCAGCAAACGCTCTTAATGGTTGGAATAGTGCAGTCGGTAGCGGACAAAATACACAAGCAAACACTAGCGCGAACATTTCAGTCGGTTGCGGAGAATTTACTACCACTTTGACTAAGGGGGTGAGTAGCTTAGAAGTCAAATGTTTACAGAGGTTGCTCAACGAAAAAGGTTTCAACGTGGCAGGGGTAATGCCAGGACAGGAAACAACTTATTTTGGCGAAGCTACCAGAGAGGCCCTAATAGTTTTCCAGAGAGCTAACGGTCTTGTTGCCGACGGCGTATTTGGACCTGTTTCTCAGGCAGTTTTGAAGAAATAAAATATAAAGCCAAAAGGCGCTATATAATTAAAAAGTTATTCATTGCGAAACAAATTTTCACTCAGTCTAGGTCATTCCAGATCAGTATTTTCCATTCGTCTTTTTTAAACCAATGATGGGTATATGAACATACGGCCATACTAGCGTTATTTACCGGGTTGAAATAACTTAAATTATTATATTGCGAGGCGGTCAAGGCATCTCCATGGATCATATAAGCGGCCACTATTTTTAAAAAGATACTATGAGTAACCATGATAACTCTTTTTTCTCTTACTTTCGCGATATAGGTCAACAATTTTTTTGCTCTCGCTTTTAGGTCTGAAAAGTTTTCTTCATCTGAGTATCTTAGATCATCGGCGTGAAAACTTTTGTCGATGCGGTCTATGATCTCCTTGACTTGTTTCTCTTGTCCGGAATGACCGATGATTTCAGATGGATTTCTTCGCTCAACCAAGAGATCAGAGTATTTCACTTCCATTTTTAGTTCCTTTGCGATAATTCCGGCAGTTTCTCTTGTCCGTTCATACGGACTCGCTATGATAACTTGAGGCCTACCTTTTTTCTTTGGGAATCGGAGCGCAATAGCGAGAGCTTGGGCCCGACCCCTTTCCGTCAGGGGTCCATCTTTGCCCTGCCTGATGCCTTGGGCGTTTAATATAGTCTCTCCATGTCTTACGAAATATATCAACTTTGTTGCCATGGATACTATCTTACTACAGATTCATGATATACTTAAGTGTTATTAATCTAAAAAAAGATAGCATCGCGTTTTAGTTGATATTACGCGATGTGATTCTGTAGAATCACATGGCAAAAGGAGACGGACATAGAAAAGAAAAAAAGAAACCAAAAAAAAATAAGTAAACTCTCGCGCTATGGGTTGGAGTGTTTACATATTCCGATTTATCAACATTCTCATTTAATGTTTTACTTCTTTTCTTGTGATTGGATGGTATATTGTATAATATAAGGTATAATTAAATATTATGTCGCGCAATTCATCTAGCAACCCTAAACAATTTTATCGGGTGAGAAGAATTTTAGCTTTAGGAATCTTGATTCTCGTTTTTTTTAGTACGCAGATTGCCTCTGCCTCAGCTTTCAGCTTTCTCAGTCCTTTCATTAAGATAAAAGATGCTTCCAAAATGACAGCTAATACCATTTCTTCCGATTTTTCTTTCTTGTTTGAAAATTACTGGGATAACTACACTACTGAACTTGCAAATATCATATATCCTGTTGAAGCAGCGGAAGTTGCAGAAACAATTCCGCAAGTTCCGCAAGTTCCGCAAGGGGAGTCCTTGCGGATTCCTCCTCCTTCCACAAGCCAACCGCAAGCGGACTCAGAATCTTTAGCCAAAGTCAGTTCTCCCATAACCTATATCACCAACACTCTCGTCGGTCCCCAAGGACTAAAGGGAGAAAAAGGCGAAAAAGGCGAAGACGGAAGAAACGGCAACAGCGTTGACACTTCCAACTTCGTCACCAAATCACAATTCAATGCTCAAGTAGATGGGACTTATGATTCATTAGAAAACAGTGCTAAAGGCATAACATCTGAACTGGCCGTCTCAATCAATACCGGAGCGCTGACAGTCACAGGCAACATCACCGGCACATTTGCAAACGCTATCACTGACACTGATAAGTTCATTGTTTCCGATGGCGGTGTACTTAAATACAGAACAGGCGCTGAAGTGCTCTCTGACCTGGGAGGCATCTCTGGAGTCGCTTGGGGCTCAATCACCGGAACACTCTCAACTCAAACAGATTTACAATCTGCCTTAAATCTCAAAGCCACTCTCGCTTCTCCGATATTCACCGGCACAGTAACTATTCCTACTCCTTTTATACTCGGAGTCACATCTGTGACAACAACAGGCACACAATTAAATTATCTTAACGCCACTACGGGAACGACAGGCACGACCAGCGCGAATTTGGTATTTTCCACTTCTCCGACATTAACCACTCCTACCATTGCATCCCTCATCGGCAACAAAATCTATCCTTCCGCTGATTCCACTACCGCTATCCAGATAAACAAAGCCGATGGCACGACGAATGTCCTTAACATAGACACCACCAATACTAGAGTTGGCATCGGCACCACTTCTCCCACCGCAGTCTTACACCTCAAAGCTGGCACAGCCACAGCAAGCACCGCGCCACTGAAGTTCACTTCAGGAACATTGCTTAGTACCGCCGAAGCGGGAGCGGTGGAGTTTCTAACGGATGATTATTACGCCACCATCACCACAGGAGCGGCCAGAAAAGGAATTGTTTTGAATGACGGCGTAGCTCTTACTTCTGGCAGAGTGCCTTTTGCTACTACCAACGGAAGATTGACGGATGACGCGGATATTTCTTTTGCGACAGATACGCTGACGCTGACGAGACTCATTGTCAATGGACAGTGTGTGACTGGTGACACTCGTTTGCGCAGACGTAGAAAAAAGAAAGGAGCTACGGGAGAAGCGGAAGAAGATTCCTCCTCCGCTGAAGCTTCGGCGGACAAGTATGAATATGATGAAGTCAGAATTAATGAAATCAAATCCGGCGACGAGATACTTTCTCTCAATGAAGAGACAGGTAAGCTGGAATATCAAAAAGTCAGACAGCTTGCCGATATGGGCAGGAGAGACATCTTCAAGCTCACCACAACCTCTGGTAAGTCTATCCGCACGACCGCAGAGCATCCATACTTGGTGTTGCCGAAAGAAATTGTGGAAAAAAAGACGAAGCCTAGACTCGGAGTATTCATTGATGCTGGTAATTTATATCACACTGCCAAAAGAAGCAAGTGGCGTATTGATTTTGCAAAACTAAAAGACCTATTATCAAATTCGGCTGACTTGGCATTTATAAATTATCATGTTGTTATACCGAGAAAAACTGATGAGAATTATGCAAGCTCTCTTTCCCATATTGCCATAGCTTCTAGAACTTTCACTATAAAAGAAAAACCAATGAAGTACATTTGGGATGAAGAGGAAAAAATAGAAAAAAAGAAAGGAGATATTGATGTTGATTTAGTAATGGATGTAGTTGAAAACATAGATACGCTTGACGCCTTCGTCATTCTCAGTGGAGACAGTGATTATGGAGCTCTTGAAAATTATATTGCTAAAAATAAAAGTGGGAAGCCGGTTATATTTATGGGCTATAAGCGAAATATGGCTTGGGAACTTCGCCTAAAAAATCATATTTTTCTTGAGCAAATAAGAAGTTTTATTGAGTATGGAGCAAAAGTAAACCCCGACCTTTCAGCCGGGGCGACGTTAACATCATCTATTATATCAAAAGCTATACAAGAGTCAAGAGGAGGTGTGGATAACCAAAATTCCCTGCGTATGATTTTAGAGGAGAATACAAACGAAAATGGAGCACCTGTGAAGGATACTCCATTGTTTCGTGCAACTGACGCGTTTGACGGATCAATTGCGGATGTAAACAAAGTATACCAAAACACTCTCCCTTTTGTCAAGGGTGGTCTGTGGACAAAGGTTAAGCAGATAGAAAAAGGCAATATGATCGCTGTACGAAGCGAGAATGGTCAGACGGTATACGAGCGGGTAAAGACAGTGGAAAAACTTCCACAAGAGCAAGTCTACGACATCGAAATAGAAAACACTCACAATTTCGTCGGAAACGACATTATCGCCCACAACACCGCCATCTTCGGAGCGGGGGAAGCGGGAACACCGACAACTACCACCATAAGAGGCGCGGCTGGAGCGGGCGCGGATGTCGCCGGAGCGAACTTCACCTTTGACGCCTCTAACGGCACCGGCACCGGAGGTTCTGGCGCTCTCATCTTCCGCACCGCTCCCACTGCCGCTTCGTCTTCGACCGCGAACACTTTAGCTGAAATAATGCGGATTACACCAGCGGGACTTGTCGGGATAGGTACGGTGGCGCCAGCAGGGCTTTTACATGTTTCATCCGATACGGCAGCTACTGGGCTTACGTATTTAACTCAAGCCAATGCCTCGGCAGATGGTTTTGATTTAAACTTCAGAAAAGCAAGGGGGACAGGAGCTTCACCTACCGTAATTACTACTGCTGATGAATTGGGCGTGATTAACTTCACAGGTTATGGAGGGGCGGCAGGATATATTACAGGTGCGGCTATCAAAGGAATATCTTCTGGTACGATTGCGGATACAAGAGTTCCAGCAGGATTATCTTTCTGGACCGGCACGAATGCAACTCCGAGTGTGTTGACGGAACGAATGACGATTCTCAATTCAGGTAATGTGGGTATTGGTATGACGAATCCGACACAGAGATTAGAAATCAATTCTTCAACAGGGAATAGCTTACAGGTTGGCAATGTCGTCACTAGTGGAGGTCCTTCTGACGCAACTGCTTATGGTGTAGGAATTGCTCTTACTCGTCCTGCAGACGGATCATATGTTCATAATATTTATTCTTACACTGGTGGTGGTGCGGGACAAATGGCTATTGCTTCTAGGAACGATATAGTTTTTCTTCCAGGTAATAATTCAGGCACCTTTTTTGAAACTATGAGAATTAGAAACGGCCTCGTCGGCATTGGCACCACATCCCCCACAGGAAAACTATCAGTCTCCCAAACCGCCACAGCCACTGGAGCATTGAAAGGTATAGTTTACACCGGAGCAGTCAACACAAATCAAACATTATCTACTGAAATCCCGTCTTTGACTTTAACTACTGCAGGCCGAGAATGGGCGACGGGAGCCTTAACAACCCAGCGAGAAGTAGCCATCACTCAACCCACCTATTCCTTCGTTGGAGCCAGCACTATCACTGATGCCGCTACCGTAGGCATAGCGGGAGGGCCTAACTCTAGTACTAATGCCACACTTACCAACTCTCATGCTTTACTCATTCAGTCCTCGGATACGACAGGAGTCGGAGTTGCCACCAACTCTTACGGACTGACCGTCAACGCCCAGACTGGAGCGACCAACAACTACGCCGCCGCTTTCTTGGGTGGGAATGTGGGGATAGGGACGGCGGCGCCGGGGGCGCCACTAGAGGTCCAAAAATTGGTTTCCGGTGCTACAGATATTTTAAGGATTGGTGATACTCCTGGTGGTGCAAGAGGTAATTGGAATTTTGGTTTGAATAACAACCATATTCTTTACCTATATCCAACAAACGATGCCGGAGATCCTCCAGGCATAATATTTGCCCGTGCGGGGCAAGGCACGACTAGATTTTTTGTTGACCTTAATGGAGGAGATACATGGTTAAGTCCAAACGGAGGCAACGTCGGCATCGGGGACACTAGCCCGGATGCTTTGCTGGATGTTAAAGGCACGGTATGCCTCGACTTGAACGCCGATGATGTTTGCACCGACAATACCGCCGCCATATCCGACGCCAGGTTGAAGACCAATGTCGCGGATTTGAATGATTCCCTGGATCTGGTCAAAGCCCTTCGCCCCGTCCGGTTTGACTGGAACGGAGAATACAACATCGGCACGGCCGCGTCGCTCGGATTTTTGGCGCAAGAAGTGGAAGAAATATTTCCTGAATTGGTGCTGACAGACACCGCTGGTTACAAAAATCTGGATTACGGAAAATTGACGGCGGTTTTGGCCGGCGCGATTCAGGAACTTAATTTAAAATTTGAGGAATTGGGAACGGTGGCAGAGCTCCGCGCGGAGACCGAAGGCGGCTCGTGGAGAGATGAGATAGTCGCCTGGCTCGGGGACGTCGCTAACGGAATCGCAAAAATATTCGTCAAAGAAGTGCGGACGGAAAAACTCTGCATAGGGGAAACGTGCGTGACCGAAGAAGAACTGAAGGAATTGTTGAGTCAAAATGACATAGATGAAGCGGTAGAAGAAGAAACCGAAGAAAACGTAAGTACGGACATACTTACGTCGGAGCCGGAGGAGCCATCAGAACTGTCGGAACCGTCGGAAACGGAGACGGAGGGTGAGGAGAGTGAAGAAAAGACGCCGTCTCCGGTCGAAGAGCCGGAAGAAATTTCGGCGGATTTGTAGTATACTCTACGCAGGTGTATTCGGAGTCTTTAATAATTTTTTTTAAATACAAAACAAATGTCATCAAATATTTTTGATAAGATTTCTTTTTGGTCGCTTTTTTTAGTCATCACACTTCTGCCGATTTTCTTTTTGCCTTTCACGCGGATTCCGATTGAAACTTCGAAGGGGTTTCTACTGGTCGCGGGATTAGCTGTCTCGATTATTTTTTGGGCACTGGCGCGTTTCAGAGATGGCAAGATAAACATGCCGAGGTCTTTCGTTCTGCTTTCGGGATTCGGTGTTGTCCTGGCGACCATTCTTTCCGCTTTATTTTCTTCCACTTTACAGATATCTCTCTTCGGCGCGATGTTGGATGTCGGCAGTTTTTACTTTATTTTAGGAGCGTTTCTCTTAATGTTGCTTTCCTCTATTTACTTTAAGGACAAAAGAAAAGTTATGATGCTTTTTTTAGGGTTGATTATCTCTTCAGTCGCGTTGTTTTTATTCCAAAGTCTGCATTTATTTATGCCTAAATTTCTGTCGCTCTCTGTTTTAGGCGGAAAGACGGATAATGTTTTGGGCTCCTGGAACGCTTTTGGAATTTTTACCGGGTTAATGGTCATTGTATCTCTTTTTATAGTTGAATTTTTTTCTGTCTCTAAAATAGCTAAATGGTTTTTTGGAATTTTAATCGCTTTGTCCATTGTGTTATCCATGGCGGTGAATTTTTCTTTAGTTTGGATTCTGCTTGGGATTTTTTCTTTGATTATTTTTGTTTATAAAATTTCATTTTTCTCATCTTTCTCCGGCAAGGAGCAATTGTCAGCTGAAGACCTCGAAGAAATTAACGGAGAAGGAAAAGAGCAAAGATATTTTCCGGCTTTTTCTTTTGTCGTCATTGTGATATCGCTTTTATTTTTAATGTCCGGTCAATTTATCGGAGGATTCTTGCCCAGTCGTTTAGGATTATCAAATATTGAAGTGGGACCTTCATTTTCGGCGACAATGTCCGTCGCCAAAGGTTCCCTGATGAAAGATCCGGTTTTAGGCGCGGGCCCGAACAAATTCGCATCCGTGTGGGCTATGTATAAGCCGGAGGTTATCAATTTAACTCAATTCTGGGACACTTCTTTTGGTTTCGGTTCGGGAATGTTGCCGACTATTCTCTCCACGACCGGAATTTTAGGGATTTTGTCCTGGCTTATATTTTTTGCGCTGTTTCTGATTGCCGGCGCGAGGTCCATCTTCTCCAGTATTAAAAGCAATGCAAACTACGAGACAGTTATATTTTTCGTGGCTTCTTTGTATTTGTTTACGGCTTCTTTCTTTTATTCGGTCGGCGGAGTGATATTTTTATTAGCTTTCGCCTTTACCGGGATATTTATAGGTTTATTTTATTCTAGTTATAAAGAAGGAGAATTATCATTTTCATTTCTAAATGACCCCAGAAAAAGTTTTTTCTCCATATTTCTCCTTGTTGTCTTGATGATAGTTTCGATAGCTTCGTCGTTCAAATATATGGAGAGATTAATTTCTGTCTCATATTTTGGAAAGACATTTTCTGCGCCGACTATTTCGGTAGCTGAAAATAACATAACGAAAGCTATCGTGCTTTACCAGAATGATCTATACTTGCGTACATACGCGCAGGTTTATCTTACCAAGCTCGATTCTATCGTTGCCAAAGGCTCCTCTTTGTCTCCGGAGGACAAAACAGAGTTACAGTCAAGTATTGACAAAGCGGTAAGCGGCGCGCAATTGGCTGTGGCATACGATAAAACTAATTATTCAAATTGGAATTCGCTGGCAGTGACATATAATACAGTCGGGCTTTTGGGGGTGAAAGATGTTTATGATAAAGCAATAGAAGCGTTCAAACAGGCCTCTGTTCTTAATCCGCTCAATCCCGGGATAAAGCTCAATACGGCGCGCGTGTTTCTCGCTCAAGAGAAAACAAAGGAAGCGAAGGATTTTGCGAAGCAAGCTCTGGCTTTAAAATCTGATTATATAGATGCCTTGATTATTCTTGCTGAAATAGAGAAGAAAGAGGGCAATATGAGCGAGGCTGTTTCTTACGCGGAAACTGCGCTTTTTCTCGTTCCAGATAACAAAGATTTAATAAAATATGTTGATTCTTTAAAGAACGGAAGTTCTGTTGCTGCTCCGTCGCCTTTGGTTGTTCCGTCTGACTCAAAAGATACCAAAAATAAAGATAACAACTAATTTAAATCAAATGCTGATGGAAAAGGAGCAAATAAATATGGGTATTTTTGCGCTTGACATGTTGTTTCAGTGGAGGGTATACTTAGTGTATTAAAATTAATTAATATAAAAAATATGACTGACCAATTTAGTAAACTGGATATCATTCCTCAAAAGGATGAAGGTGCTGAAAAGTACAAAGATCCAAAGTATAAAAAGGTAGAAGATTTACCAGAAGAAGCCCAATCTTATTTTAGGCCAGCGCCTGGAGGAGGTTTCGTGCTGAATTCCGTTCGATTGTTAGAAGATGTTAAACATGCCTTATGGTCTGGGGCAAGTAAGTCGGATCAACCACTGGGCAGTGACCTCATGGTTACTGAAAGAGAATTTACAGAGAGGGTAAAGAAAGCGCTTTGGGAAAAAATTAAGTCCGGTACCTTATCTAAACGATTTAAAGCTTTTATCACCTTATTTTTAAAAGATGACTATAACTATGAACCATCGAAGATTGGTGCAGAACTCATTGAAAATGTTTTAAACGAAGTGACTCTGGAAGCTGCCACTTTAACTAATGAAGGGTTAACAAAATATGCAAATTTAAATTTTGAACGTGGTAAATCTATTGATTTACAATTTGAACACTCGGGACACAAATTCCCCGTAGAGACGATCAATCCATTCTCTATCAGTGGTACTCTAGAAGTCGGTGGGGAAAAGCACAGACTTAAAATAATTTATGCTACCCGAGGTCATCAAAGTAATTCCTATGGGAATAGGAGGATAGATAAAGGTGGGCCAGAACTTTTCGCGGTTTATTATGACGATCAACGTTTATCTGTCCAATACGATAAAAGTCCAGCTAGATTGTTGGCTGATAAAATTTTTTCAGCAATTGTCATGAGAGCAGAAAATATGCCAAACGAGAACGATAAATTATTTGCTGAATCATTTGCTGCCCCCACATTGGAAACGGTAGTTGCACAGATTAATGAGGATATCAATAATCACGCAAGAGAAAAAGTAGCTGAAGAAAGCAAAAAGAAGCCTCAACCAACTAAATTAGATGAATTGGAAAAATTCGTAGGCAGAAACTACTAATTTGCTTGACACTCCCTGGTCGTTGGTATATACTCTCCTTTAGGCGTCTTAGTCCATTTGGATAGGACGTTTTTGTTTCAATAGGTATTGAAACTACTTTGAAAAGTGAATATATTTTATCTCGATTTGAAGTCGGGATAAGATAGAGAACATGTGCAAGTTAATTATATTTTTTTGGAATAATAATTTCAAAGAGCAAAAGATTGAACTCTAAGAAGCAACAAGGTATCACAAAGTGTAAATGTCATGAAGTGTCGCAAGACACTGAGGCGCTTGCGCCGAAGTGCTGTTTTTTGTTTTGTTTCGTTCTAAACTTTTATTTAGAGTTTGATCCTAGCTCAGGATGAACGCTGGCGGCGTGGATAAGGCATGCAAGTCGAACGGAAATTTTATCGTCGAAGATGCGATTATATCAAGTTGGAGATATCAAAATTTTAGTGGCGGACGAGGTAGTAATACATAGGAACTTCCCCCAAAGTCGTGAATAATTCGTCGAAAG
>CAYIEM010000008.1:0-32373 GCA_964362545.1 uncultured Candidatus Saccharibacteria bacterium | reverse complement strand
GTTCAGCTGAGAAGTACTAATGTTTCGATTCCTGTTAAGAAATTTGCAAACCACATAAAATAAATAAAAAAATCTTCCGCAAAGAATTTTCTTGAAACTGCGCCCTCGGAGGCAAAAAGGCAGGGGACCCACATGTTTCTTAAAAATCCTTTACAGAAAATTTTTACCTTGAATATAATGTTCTGGTGCTTTGACGGCGGAGTCACATCTCTTCCCATTCCGAACAGAGCAATTAAGCCCGCTAGTGGCGATGATAGTCTTTTAGGCAAAAGTAGCTAGGCGCCAGAACAATGTATTTAAGACCCCTTTCTCCTTTCGATAGTTGTGTTCCATTTTCGAATTATTGACATTAAGTTTAATAATTCATATTATACAAATAACCATGTATCATTTGCAGAGCACAAGAAACTTGGTGGTAGTAATTCTATTTTTTGTTTCTTTTGGTTTTGCAAGTTTTACAAGTGCTTCTGTTTTACAATCAGACTTGAATCAAAATGGCATAGACGACAGCGGTGAAACTGAAGTTGTGATGACCATAAATGCCACTTTACCGGCCGGCGAATATAATTTCAATAATCTTGTCATAACTAATGGCGCGGTTCTAACTTTGGAAGGCGACCCGGATTCTGCGGACAATTTCAAGGGAGTAAAAATAAACGCCGAGAATATTACGGTTGAAAACGGAGCTACCCTTCTTGCAGACCGGCAAGGATATAAAGATGGTCCTGGGGCTCCCGCCACACCCTTTGGCGGTGCAAATTATTATTACGGAAGTGCCACTCATCCAAAAGATTTGGGCAGTGGCGGTGGCACTGGCAACAATCGTGGTGGTGGGGCTCTTTGGATAATCTCGAATTCTATTAATAATAATGGTAAAATTTCTGCGAATGGTGACCGGAGTTCCAGCGGTGGTAGCGTATATGTGACCGTTAAGGATTTAATTGGGGGTGGGGTATGGCAAGTCAATGGTGGCGGACACGATGTTAGCTGTTCTCAAACGTGTGCCAGTGGTAGTGGTGGACGCATTGCCATTTATTATACAACGTCCACTTTTGCCGGTGTCGCGGAGGCCAAGGGGGGTTGCGGAAGCTATGATGGATTCTCTCAGACTTGTGTCCAAGATGGCACGGTGGGATTTTTTGACACAGCAAATAATAATTTATTAGTGGATTCTTCGTGGAAATTTCTCACTAGTGATAGTCCATTTGAGCTAAACGATATTTTTATATCGGACAAATCGGTAGTAAACATGGAACCGGGCGCTAGCGTTTTGGCTGACAACATTTCAATTGACGGCGCTTCAGTTTGGGTTCTTTCTGGGCAAGAAACACTTGTGGCAAACAGTCTCGCCTTGAAAGGGTTATCTATCATAACCGTGTTGCCGGAGAAAATCTTACATTTAGAAATTCCAAATATTCTAGTGGAAGCGGGTTCGCGTATTTCTGCAAACGGCAAAGGTTATATCACCGGTCCCGGTTCTCCCGATGTGAATACTTCTGCGGGAGCAAGTCATGGCGGCAAGGGTGGTGGCGCACTAGCCAAGCCAATTTATGGTTCTGCCGAAGCCCCGATTGATTTTGGTAGTGGCCCCGGCGATGGTTCCAGACGTGGTGGTGGTTCCATCCGAATTATTGCGGAAAATAATTTACAAAATAATGGGCTGATTACCGCAAGTTCCGTAGCGGATACAGCAACCGGTACAGTGAATTCATTAGAACGGGGAAGTGGGGGAAGTATTTATGTCACCGCCAAAACCCTAAGTGGCTCCGGAATCTTTAAAGCCGATGGCGCAAGTACCTCTTGGCCCTATGCCGGGATTGCTGGCGGTGGTGGACGTATCGCCATATATTACGAAGACTCTTCTTTCTCCGGCACGGCCACTGCCAAGGCCGGTATATACTGTTTTTCCGGTTGCAACCCGGCAGCCGAGGATGGGACGGTGCTCTTGAACGCTTCGGAACTTCTCTGCACCGTGAATTGTTTTTCAAGCGTTCTCTTTTTGCCGGGGATTATGGGTTCGAGATTGTATAACTCTGCCGATAATGAATTATGGGTATCTCGCGATGACTCAAATCATGCCGAACTCGCACTAGATGCCAGCGGGAAAAGTATTGACAGCACCATTCACACAAAAAATGACACGGAACGTTTAGATGATGATGGAGACGAGACAGGGATTATTGACGATGTCTATAGTGCTAATATTTACCAATCTTTCTTGGATGATCTAAATAAGTGGAAAGAAGACGATAAAATTATTAAAGACTATGCCTTCATTCCATACGACTGGCGACTTTCACTGGAAGACGTGATTACGAATGGCGTGGTCGGAGCGGGCAATAATTTATCTTACGCAAATTCGCAAGATTTTTCACAGTCTTTTATTCTCCACAAATTAGAAGAATTACAAGCAAGTTCCAGGAGTAGAAAAGTTACCATTATTGCTCATTCAAATGGTGGTCTGGTTGCAAAAGCTTTGGTTCAAAAATTAAAAGATACAGGCAATCCCCTTTATGACAAGATAGACAAAATTATCTTTGTCGCAGTGCCACAGGTGGGTACACCGGAAGTTCTAGTGTCGCTTTTGCATGGTTCAGATTTGGGACACGGTTTTATCATGGACGCCGATAGATCCAGACAGCTTTCCGAGAACATGCCGACTGTTTACAACTTGCTTCCGTCAACAGCTTATTTCTCCACTGTTGATCCTGCTTTTGCTGCAGATAAATTATTTTCCTTTGAAGATACGCCATTTTTTAATGCGCAAACATCCCAGTATGGAGTTTATGTGTCGAATGAAACAGAACTTAAAAATTATATTTTAGGTACGGATGGTAGAAGTAAACCAGCTTTCAGCGACACAATTCATCCGAATATTGGTAACTCCGATTTATATGCCGAAGCGGAAAATATTCACCAAGTATTGGACGACTGGCAACCATCTACGGACACAAAAATAATACAGGTAGCCGGATGGGGAGAGGAAACTTTGGCAGGATTGGATTACAAGGCGTACCAAGACAACAACGGTATAGAATATCTCTCTTATAAACCACGCGAGGTTGTTGATGGGGACGGAACAGTGGTTGTGCCAAGCGCTTTGTGGATGTCAGATAGCAACCCGAATGTTAAAAGGTGGTGGGTGGATTTAAAAGATTACAACACCCTGACAAATCTTAAACGGGTCCACAGAGATATTTTAGAAATTTCTAATCTTCGTGACTTTATTGAATCCGAAATAAGAAACGAGGATTATACTGACCCAGATAATATCCTGGTGAATAATAATTCAACGCTAGTTTCCAATGATACCCGCCTCCACTATACTTTACATTCCCCACTAACTCTCGGTATCCTGGACTCCCAGGGCAGATACACCGGACAAGACCCGGTAACTAGAGAAGTTAAGGAAGAAATTCCCAATGTTACATACAGAAGAATAGGCGACGTTCAATTCATTTCTGTTCCTGACGACATTGCTTACACTTTGAAATTGCAGGGATACGAACAAGGGAATTTCTCTCTGGATGTAGATAAACAAGAGGGCAATTCTGTTACAGAATTTACTTCTTTCCAGGGTATACCCTCCTCTGCATCAACCCTAGTTATCATGGAAGTTGTTCCAAGTTTTGAAATCTTAGAAGCAGAACTTAAGATTGACCAAAACGGAGATGGTTCATTTGATAAAATTATGCAAGCTGAGCCCAGCGGTGTAGCTATATATGACGTAACTCCTCCCGAGCTTACCTTTTACTACAACACCTCATCCGAGAGCTTTATCTTCTCAGCCAAAGACAACCTGGACCAATCATTAAATCCCTCTTGCACCTCCACGTCCTGTACCGTCGAAGACCAGTCAGGCAACATCACGACTATCTCCTTTACCCGTCAGGAAGATGAAGATGTGCACAAGATCAAAATATCGTCAGTCAAATATAATGATATACTTACAATAATTCCCAAGAGCGTTCTTTCGGTGGAGTACGAACATGAGGGTTCAACGATCACTCAGCTCATCCAGACATTCCTGCAAAACGACAAGAAAGTGGTGGCGATCCATTATCAGCCCTCCACGAATAGGTCCGATATCAGACTGTTTTCTCCCGACGGAACGACTGTCGTATCAAGGGAATGGGTAAGTGGGGTAAGGACAATGAGTGTTATGACTGATAAGGGGGTTGTGAAGGTAGTTTATTAATTTGTTTATAACTGACAGGAGAAATTAGTTAATTGTAGAATTTATGAATAAATTACTAAATTGGTTTTTAGACAAAAAAGCTAATACTACATATTTAGGAATATCTTGTTTGGTGGTAATAATTGCTTATCTGGTAAATATTAATTTTAGAGAAAAATCATTGACAATAGCTTTAAGTGAATCAATTTTTTGGTTAACTGTTCCCGTTCTAATTTTTTCGGTTATTAATCTTTTCTTTAAAGGATCCATATTTGTAAGTTGGGCAAAATTTACAAAGTATTTCTTTATTGTTTCTCTTGCAATCATTTTAATGACACCAACCTCTACCCATGGGATGGATTTTTTGCCTATAGTAAAAGAAACTGTTGCAGTGGCTCTTGCAATTTTGTACTCAGTTGCGTCTCTATTCTTAATTACCTACCTTTCTTTTAGAAAGGAAAAAATAAATCATTAACTTAATGTTTGTAATTTTATGGATAATGTTTTTAATTGGTTTATAAAAAGAAAAACTAACCTTATATATTTAGGGACTTCCTTCTTAATAGCAACGGTAGCAAATATTTATACAGGAAAAAAGATATTACTAAGTGAATCAATTTTTTGGTTAACTGTTCCCGTTCTAATTTTTTCGGTTATTAATCTTTTCTTTAAAGGATCCATATTTGTAAGTTGGGCAAAATTTACAAAGTATTTCTTTATTGTTTCTCTTTTTATCATTCTGCTTGCATTTACTCCAGCATCAACGTATCAACCCATGCTTTATCCTTCTGATATAGGAAACCCCACCTTAGTTCTTGTAATTTTGTACTCAACTGTCTCTCTATCTTTAATTCTTTACAAATCCTTTAAAAAAAATAAGAAATCGGTTAATCTACTTTAATTCAGTTTCCAAAAAATTGTTCTTGCGAAAACACGGTTGATTAGGTTGTGAACCCGAACCTTATACCCCCTGAATTCTCTTTTCGTTACAATACCCCCTCTGAGAGCTTTATCTTTTCAGCTATAGACAACCTGGATCAATCTCTAAATCCCTCTTGTAACTCCACGTCTTGTACCGTCGAAGATCAGTCAGACAACACCACGACTATCTCCTTTACCCGTCAGGACGATGAGGATGTGCACAAAATCAAGATGACCCAAATCGCATATGGTGGTACAATAATTGGAGTTCCCAAAAGTGTTCTTTCGGTAGAGTATGAACATGAAGGTTCAACGATTACTCAGCTCATCCAGACATTCCTGCAAAACGACAAGAAAATGGTGGCAATCCATTATCAGCCCTCCACGAATAGGTCCGATATCAGACTGTTCTCTCCAGACGGAAAGACTGTCGTATCAAGGGAATGGGCAAGTGGGGTAAAGATAATGCAAGTGGTTACAGAGAAGGGGGTTGTTAAGGTTAATTATTAAATGATTTATTTGTTATGAATAATATATTAAATTGGTTTACGAGAAAGCGATTAATTTGGGTGAGTTTCGTTAGCTCCTTTACTTTTTTATTTTTGACTCCTCGAGGGGTTTTGTCGAAAGTTTGTCCTACAAACAACTCGTTTTGTATCGACTCTTTTAATTACGTTCTACTTATTCTAATGTTTGGAGTTATGACGTTTCTATTTTCTACAGTCATGTTTTTCATGAAAGACTATACTTTTGAGTCTTGGAAAAAGACTACATTTATTTATTTATTTATTTATTTATTGTGATAATTACCCCCTGGTATTCCGGGGACGAATTTTTTCATATACAGAAAGATATTATTGCTTTATTTATATTAATTGGCTACTCAGTTTTTTCCTTAGTTCTGATCATCTATAAATCTATAAAAGAAAGAAAATGAATATTATGCCCTCAATGGAAAACATTCTGAAATGTTAAGCCAAAACGGAACCCGTCAGCAAATCGTAAATATTTTATCCGGTAGCGATTTGGATATAGATAGTGATTTAATAACCCAAGACATATCCCAGTGCAAACTTAACGGTAAAGCCATTTCTATTTTCAGCCCTCTGGATATTGATGTAATAGACCAAGATGGAAATCATGCCGGATTAGTTTCAGGCGGGATAGAAAATAATATTCCCAATGCCGATTTTGAAAGAATGGGCGAGCATAAATTTGTCTATCTTCCAGATGATGAAGGTCAGATATATACAGTAAACCTACAAGGAACAGGGGAGGGAATTTTTACCTTAACCGTTGATGATATTATTGACAATGAGACAGTTCAGACTGATGTTTTTGCAGATATCCCCGTTACCCAGAACCTTCGGGGAACCGTCTCGTTTGCTACAGAGGAGCCGGTTCTCAATCTCGACACAAATAATGATGGAACGGTTGATCATATTGTAAACCCGAACCTTACACCCCCTGAATTCTCTTTCCATTACAACACTTCTTCTGAAAGATTTGTTTTCTTAGCCAGAGACAGTCTTGATCATTTGTTGAATCCCTCTTGTAACTTCACGTCCTGTACCGTCGAAGATCAGTCAGGCAACACCACGACTATCTCCTTTACCCGTCAGGAAGACGAAGATGTGCACAAGGTCAAGATGACCCAAGTCGCATATGGTGGTACAATAACTGAAGTTCCCAAGAGTGTTCTTTCGGTAGAGTATGAACACGAAGGGAATTCTATTACTCAGCTCATTCAAACATTCCTACAAAACGACAAGAAAGTAGTAGCGATCCATTATCAGCCTTCCACGAATAGGTCCGATATCAGACTGTTTTCTCCTGACGGAAAGACTGTCGTATCAAGGGAATGGGTAAGTGGAGTTAGGACAATGGTCCTGGTTACCGAAAGAGGGTTTGTGAAAGCGGTTTATTAATTGAATTGTTTATGACAAAAAAGCAAAAAATTTGGTTAGGAGTATGTGTGGCGATGTTTGTTTTGCCAGAGATATTATGGAGTCCATTAACAAATTTTGTTTACTCCATTTTGATGCCCACAGTAAATGGTTCTAGTCAAATTTTAAGAGATAGTTTCATATTAAATTATAAATTTAATTCCCTATACTTACTGATTTTGTTATTTCAATTAGTAGGCGTTGCGTGTTTAACAATTTGTTGGATAAAACTTAAAAATTATTTTAGATCAAAAACCACATATTTGGTAATTCTAGTCTTAAGTAGCTTTTTAAGTTTGGTTACGCTACTTATTGTTTACTTTGCATATGTGATTAGCAATATAAGTTTTTAAAGGCAATACCGTTACAGGGGATAAGGGATAAGGGTGTCAGGTACCCTTATTCGGGTGGGATAGAAAATAGTATTCCAAATGCCGATTTTCAAGTAATGGGGGATCACAAGTTTGTCTACCTTCCAGATGATGAAGGACAAACGTACGTGATAAATCTGAAAGGTACCGGGGACGGAATATTTACTCTAAAGAGTTCTGATATCACTGATAATGAAGTTCAAAATACTGAAACTTTTGCCGAAATACCAGTTACAACAAACCTTGAAGGGGAATTGGACATTGAAAATTCACTGCTTTCTCTCGACAGGAACGGTGATGGCACTACTGATGTTGAGCTGCAAGGGGTACCAAACCAGACAGTTACTTTACCAAAAATTACCATTACCACCGACAACAAAACGATGCATCTTGGTGGCCCAGTGCCTGTACTAACCGCTACACTCTCCGGTTTCGTAAACGGCGATACGGCAGAAAACAGCGTGACTGGTTCGGCGAGTTGCACCACTACCGCTACATTAGAAAGTTCAGCCGGAAGTTATCCGATAACCTGCACAATTGGTACGCTTGTTTCTGACAAATATATTTTTACGGATTTCGCACCAGGGATTTTTACGATCATTCCTCCTACCTTCCTTGTTCCCGACATCTCGGATAAGCTTGTCTACCAGTATGATCTGATTGGCAAACTACTTACCACCATCCCACTTGATCCTTCAAATAGCAAAGCCGCGGGTATTGCAGCGGATGACCAAAAGATTTATGTCGTCGATAAAATCGCCAAGAAAGTATTTGTGTACTCAACTACTGGTTCCCTGCTCAGCTCTTTTAACTTGGGAATTATTGATGACAGTGCTAGAGGTATAGCCGTAAAAGATGATATAATTTATGTAGCCGACAAGAGCAAAGACCAAATTGTTCTCTACAATCAATCAGGCGTAGTGCTTTCTTCCTTTAATCTCCACTCAAACAATGGCGATGCCCAAGGATTAGGTATCTACAACAATACCGCCATGGTCGTTGACGAAGCAGACAAGCTGGTTTACCTTTATGACCTTATCACAAAGACATTCCAGAATTCCTTCAAGCTGAACTCAAGCAATGGCGACCCGGAAGGTATAGTTTCAGATGGCGCGAAGTATTGGGTGGTTGACGAAGAAGACAAGAAGATTTATGAGTACAATTTAGCCGGAATCTTCACAAAGACAATTCCTTTTTCTTCTTCGAATGGCGATGCTGAAGGGCTTGAATTATTCTATGGAGGGAAAATTGGAAGGTAATTAATATTAAATAAAATTTATGACAAAAAAATATAAAATATTGCTATGGTTTTTTTTGGAATGTTTTTAGTTGTAGAAATCATATTTGGTTCTATACTAGGAATTTTAGGTTTATCCTCTCTGCCATTATATAAAGATGTCCAAATCTTTTCTGATTATCCATCACTGGCTTATGTAATTGTATTATTGGAGATAATAGGGTGTGGTGGTTTTTTGTACCTCTTTAATAAATTGGACAAAAAAAAATATACAAATATTTTATCAATACACTCTTTATCATAATCTTGGTAGCACTCATTTTTATCCTTTATCTCGGTTACTCTATTAGCAATATAAGTTTTCCGTAAGATTATTTTCAACTTTGGTCACAATTGACATTGACTCCGGCTTTGAAGTATCAAATGCCATCTTTCAAATTGACCAAAATGGAGATGGCGGGGTTGATAAGACTCTCCAGGCTACGCCTGGCGGTGTAACTGTATATAACGCAACTCCTCCTGAGCTTACATTTTACTACAACACATCATCTGAGAGCTTTATCTTTACAGCCAGAGATAGTCTTGACCAGTCGTTGAACCCTGTTTGTGGATTAACATCCTGCACTACCGAAGACCAATCAGGCAATACCACAGTCATCTCCTTTACCCGTCAGGAAGATGAAGATGTGCACAAAATCAAGATGACCCAAATTGCATATGGTGGTACAATAACTGTAATTCCCAAAAGTGTTCTTTCAGTTGAGTACGAACATGAGGGAAGCGCTATTACTCAGCTCATCCAGACATTCCTGCAGGATGACAAGAAGGTTGTTGCCATCCACTATCAGCCCTCCACGAATAGATCCGATATTAGATTGTTCTCTCCTGACGGGAAGACTGTTGCATCAAGGGAATGGGTGGACGGGGTAAGGACAATGGTTCTGATTACAGAAAGAGGTTTTGTGAAAGCAGTTTATTAATTGAATTGTTTATGACAAAAAAGCAAAAAATTTGGTTGGGGGTGTTTGTGGCGATGTTTGTTTTGCCAGAAATATTATGGAGTCCGGTAGGTAACTCAGTACATGATTTTTTGCAAGATGGTAGCAGTGTGGGAGTTTTTAGACCAAATTTTCTAATGAAGCCCGATAACTCAGGTTTACTTTTGTTCTGTTTAGCTTTCCAATTGGTGGGTATAATCAGTTCCACAATTTTAATATTCAAGGCTAAAATTAACTCCTGGGTCAGATTATTTTTGATTTTGGTTTTAGTAATATTGCTTATGGTTGTTGGGT
This sequence comes from uncultured Candidatus Saccharibacteria bacterium, assembly GCA_964362545.1. Classification (GTDB taxonomy): domain Bacteria; phylum Patescibacteriota; class Minisyncoccia; order Phycocordibacterales; family UBA9973; genus UBA9973. The sequence goes on along the minus strand of CAYIEM010000008.1, from coordinate 22,429 downwards.
TAATTTTCCTGATTGGATTTTCTTGGCATTATGGCACAGGTTTTTGAGTACTTGAACATAAAGGGTATAAAAATAATACTTAACGTGATTTTGTTAATCGGTGGGTGTTTTACGCCACTTTATATTTTGTATCATTATCAGAATAAAACTCTCGAAATGGAGTCAATCCAATATCCTGCTCTGATAATTTTATTTATTGGCTCGGTTTTATTGACTTACTTAAATAATAAGTACAGAAAACAATCAGGAAATCGTAAATGGTTGTGGTTGGTCCTTGAAGTCATCGGTATCCTTGGATTAGGCTATTCAGTCTTCGTATTGTTTTTATTATTTTTATATAGCGATTGCTGCGGTTTTTAATCTAATTTACTTACCTCGAATCCTTATTACTCAGCTCATCCAGACATTCCTGCAAAACGACAGGAAAGTGGTGGCAATCCATTATCAGCCCTCCACGAACAGGTCCGACATCAGACTGCTTTCTCCCGACGGAAAGACTGTCGTATCAAGGGAGTGGGTGAGTGGAGTGAGGACGATGACCTTAGTTACCGAAAGAGGGTTTGTGAAAGCGGTTTATTAAATTATTTATAACTGGCAGGGAAAATTAGTAAATTGTAAAATTTATGAATAAATTACTTAATTGGTTTTCAAGAAAAAAGCTACTACTTATAAGTTTTTTAAGTACTGTAGGTTTTTTGGTCTTGTTTCCTAGAAAAGTTTTTTATACAATATACAACACGCATTGCTTCATATGTATTGACTCTGTGAAATATTTGCAGCTTATTTTTATGGCATGGATTCCTGTGTTTGTGCTTTCAATCTTGTTTCTGTTTGTAAAAAAAGAGATTTTTGAAGAATGGAAGAAAAGTTTATTTATTTATTCATTTATTTATTTATTAAGTATCGCAATAATTCCTTGGGATGTACACGATGCTCTTTTGTCTATAAATTTCAAGGTCGTGGTTGCTATGATTTTGTCCGTTCTCTATTTCTTTGTTTCCTTAGGTAAGATTATTTATCAATCCCTAAAAAAGAACGAAAGTTAATGAAGAACATACAATAACGGCAATTCCCAAGAGCGTGCTTTCGGTAGAGTACGAACATGAGGGAACAACTATCACTCAACTGATTCAGACATTTCTGCAAAACGACAAGAAAGTGGTGGCAATCCATTATCGTAATGGTTCAATACCTTGGAATCACCCCGGTGGTTTGGGGTATAAACAAAACATACACAACAAATGAGCACATCGGGAAAGTGGTGATGGCTACTGTACGAATATCACGAAGTAGTAAATCAAAACGAGGGTGTCAGAAAATAAAAATAAAAAAATAAGAGCATAAGAAAGAACAAGAGTGTCAGTTATCCTGTTCTTCCGAACAGAGCAATTAAGCCCGCTAGTGGCGATGACAGTCTTTTAGGCAAAAGTAGCTAGGCGCCAGAACAATGTATTTAAGATTTTACCTCCTTCTTATTTGATAATGTTTTTTTATATTGCTATTATGAGCAAACATGCATTTGTTTGGAAAAATACCCAAGTTGTGGATATTTATTTTTCTTCCAGGTTTACTGCTTTTTATCTTCTCACCGCTTTCTTCCACTGCTTCGACCGCCTTAGTTGATAACAATGTTTCAGCGACGGGAGAAATAAAGTTTGGTTATAACAATACGGAATATGTGGCAGGCGCGACCTTGCAAAATGTTTCTGGCGTTGACGAAACTATCGTTGCTTCAGATGCGATTCAGGTTATGGTATGGAAGCAGGGAAGTCCTACTGATGGAGTGCAGCTAATTCTCGTGGAGTGTACTTATCTGTGTAGCGATCAGGTTGTTCTGGATACGTCGGACACGGTCTCTAGTGCTTCATTGCCTTCCGCAAGTGGTACTTACGTTAGCTTTATTTTTCCGAATCCCATTTCTTACACCCTGTCTGACCATAAAGTATTTGGTATTTTTGCTAAGCGTACTGACGCAAACTCCGACATCGATTACTACAAAATCGCCACCGATAGCAGTGATTACGATTTGGCCGGTTGGGATGGAAGTAATTTAGGATGTAATACTACCGGTTCCAATTGTTCCAGTATTGGCAATGCCTTCATCCCTCTACGAACTTTACTAAATGAAAGTTGTTATGATGGAATACAGAATCAGAACGAAACGGGAGTCGATGTCGGTGGAGTTTGCGAGATCATTACCTATTCGAACCTTCAGGCTGACTCCTTGGAGAGCATCCATAGTTCCTTTAATCGTTCAGTCCAGACACTTGGGACAAACTTGACCGGGACTCTTACCAAAATCGATATAAAAACAAGCAATCCAACCTTCGGACTTTATGGGTCTCGGCCTCTCCTTAGTCTTTATGAATGCAATGATGATACTTATGGTAGCCCCATTTTGAACGGTTCGGGTTGCGATCTTGTGTATTCCGGGACTTCCGATGACAGTAGTAAACTAGAGGCAAGTGTACAAAGTTTCTTTACCGGTCCTATAGTCCTTGATCCATTGAAGTATTATTTTTTCTTTTCGTCGGGTAATAATATTTTTAATACTCTTCCTGTCTATTACGGTAGCGCAGAGGATACTGTAGACGGCACTTGTTATCAGTACCAACTCGGAGCATCTGTCAGTGTTGCCCCTTGCGCCACCATCTCTGATCTTTATTTTAGTTTCTATGGCGTATCAAAAGTGACATCTCCTCCGTCCCCTCAATGCGTGACTGATTGTTTCTCGAATGTTCTCTTCCTGCCGGGAATCAAGGGGAGTATTTTAAAAAATGGTTCTGACACGCTCTGGCCACCTACCATATTTAGTTTGAATGATGTTTCGGAGTTAGCATTAGACGAGAATGGCGAGAGTGTGAATGACATTTACACTGACGGAGTCTTGGATAATTTCTACACGGCCCCTATTTATGCTCCGTTCTCGGACTTTATGGATGGTTTGACCGGCGAAGACAATTTGATAAATGACTGGCTGCCGCTTGCTTATGATTGGAGGTTTTTGCCGGATAAAATTATTGAGAATGGCATAAAAACTGAATCAGGAGTACTTGATGTCATAGAAGAAATAGAAACTTTAGCCGAGAATTCAAAAACGGGCAAAGTCACGATAGTTTCTCACTCCATGGGCGGACTTTTAGGCAAAGCAATAATCAAGAAATTGGAAGATGAGGGAAAAGATAATCTTATAGACTCTTTCGTGATGGTCGGCACACCCCAGCTCGGCACACCACAGGCGGTGGCTACTATTTTACACGGAGATGATGAAGGCATCCTTGCGGGTTTCATTACCAATCCGATTCGAATGCGCGCTGTGGCGCAGAATATGCCAAGCGCATATAGTCTTATTCTATCTCCTGAATACTTCAACGAAGTGGCTGACCCTGTGGTCACATTCAATGAAAATTCTTCTTTTACGCAAACGTGGCGAGATTTCTGGGGGCCTGCCTTAGATACTTATTCAAGTTTTTCGCAATTTATGACAGGCGAGGGAGTGGCTCGGGTTAAACCGACAGAGCAAGATTTACAACGACCTGAAGTTCTTAGTTCTGAACTTATGCAAAGTGTCGCTGATTTCCACAATGAGTACGATAATTATCAGTTTCCGGAACATATTCGTGTTGTGCAAGTGGCAGGGTGGGGTAGACCGACGACTAAAGCGATTGAATACATAAATCATCATGGAATTCCGAGCTATAAAACAATTCCTACTGTAGAAGGCGATAAAACTGTTATTTATGCGAGTGCAGTTTCTTCAGTGGTTGATGAAACATATTTTTTTAACCTTGATCTTTATCGTGAACCTGATAATAAAATGGCACAACATAGAGACTTACTAAACACTATCCCGATAAAAAATATTGTAGAATCGTTAATTAAGAATGAAAGTATTTTAGAATTTAACTTTATAACAAACACAAAACCACAAGTAGTTAATCTTGAGGATCAACTAATCGTGAGCACCCATTCTCCAGTCATTCTTGGCGTGTATGACCAATTAGGTAATTTTACAGGCATAGACCCAGAGCAAGACCTTTCTGCTGATATTTTTTCAGTTAAGGAAGATATTCTTGGCAGTACATTTTCATATTCAGGTGAAAGCCAAAGCATATTTCTTCCAAAAGAAGGGAATTACGATTTTGTCTACAAGGGCATAGGCAATGGGCCGACTACTGTCACGATTGAGGATTTTGTCGCTGACGTAGTTAGCCCCATAGCTTCTTATACGGACATACCTACGACGGCGAATACTTCTGCGAATTTTACTGTGCAAAGTTCCGCTCCAGAAGACACCGAAATTGCGCTTGATACGGATAGCGACGGTGAAAATAACGAAGTGATTTATCCGGATGGTTATATTTTTTCTCTTAACGAACTTCTCGTTTTGATCAAAGGAAAAATTTCTTCACTCATTGCTACAGATAAAGTCAAGCAGGATCTTTTGAAGAAAATTTCCGGTTTAGAGAAGAAAATTGAAAGCAAAAAAGAGAAGAATCAGAAGGTGCTCTCTGGTTTGGAGAACAAGATATCCAAGTTGGAGATCAAAGGAAAGATAGATTCCCTAAGCGCGGGCAATATCGTGTACTTGCTGGATTTGCTTGAAGCGCAATCGGAGAGTACCGCGTTTGACTCCGCGACGCTTACAGACCTAAAAACCAAAATCCAATCTCTCAACGTAAAGACAGGTTTAAAAAATGAACTTCTGAAGCGTGTGGAAAAACTTGAAAAGAAACAGGCGCTAATTAAAGCATTGTCCAATTTATCCGATAACATAATGCGTAAAGCTGGTAAAAATAAAATTACCGACGCGGATGCGCAGACACTTATTAATTTAATTATACAGATTGAGAGTGTGATATAATGAAAAGCATGAGCACGAGAAAAATGATTTTGGGTTTACTAATTCTATCTTTTGTAGGTTTTGCAATAGGGTATCTAATGACCAATAGCTACGATTTTGGTTTTTGTTACTCGGATTTCAGCACTAATACTTTTGATGTGTCTTGCCATGATTCTTATGAGAACATCGGTAACCCCCTTTTCTATGGTATGTCAGCGTTGTCAATTATATTTCTAATACTTACGTTTCTTCCAGAAACTTTTCCAGCATGGAAAAAGTTTGCAAAATGGTTCATACCTTTGGCGACTCTGCTTTTTATTTTTTATCCCGATCCAGGTTCTGGAGACTATCTTTCTCCGTATCCTGAGCAAGTGTTTAAGTGGGTAAGTATTGTGTATGTTGCCGTTAGTCTTGCGATTATTAGTTGGAATCTAACCAAACAGAAACTTAATAAAGTAAAATAAGTTAATGGAGTTAATGGTTAATGGGGGGTTAATGGGGTCAGCCACCATTTATGATATACTATACACATGCCAAGGATAGCTAGAACAGATGTCGGAGGAGAAGTTTATCATGTGTTAAACAGAGCTAACGCCCGCGCGCAGATTTTTGAAAACGACGAAGATTACAGACTCTTTGAAAACATCTTGGAAGAAGCCGTAACGAAATTTGGGATGAGGTTGTTGGCTTACTGTATTATGCCAAATCATTGGCACCTAGTTCTGTATCCGAAAAAAGACGGGGATTTGGCCAAGTTTATGAGTTGGCTTTCAAACACACATACAAGAAGATGGCATACCAGCAAAGGCACCATAGGACAAGGGCATCTATATCAAGGGAGATACAAGTCGTTTATATGCCAAAAAGATAATTATTTTCTTGCCTTAGTCCGCTATGTGGAACAAAACGCCCAAAAGGCCAATCTATGCAAACTTGCGCAAGATTGGAAGTGGTCCAGTATTTACAGGAGAGAAAAAGGATCTGTTAATCAGAAAAAGATTCTTTCTGTTTGGCCGATTAATATGCCGGAAAATTATTTATTATTAGTCAACCAAATGAAGGACACGAAGGAAGAAGAAGCTATCGAAAGGTCGATTATTAAAAGTAATCCCTACGGAAGTGTCGACTGGGTAGAAAAAATGGTCAAGAAATTTTATCTCGGGCAAACATTGAGGGGAGTAGGAAGACCAAAGAAAAAATAATGGTGGCTGACCCCATTCTCAAAGAAAAAATAATGGTGGCTGACCCCATTCTTTCAGGCGGGAAGGTGGGAACTTCCTGGCGGGAGAATTGAGTTTGGGGAGGCACCCCAAGAATCTTTAGCTAGAGAGTTTCAAGAAGAATTGGGAGTTTCCGAAATTGAGATGGGAGAAGTGCTTGATGTGTGGACTTTCACTGTTAGTCGCGAAAACATTGAGAAGCAATTTATTGTTGCAGTATATAGTTGTCAGTTTGAGGGCGAAAAAATTAAAAAGAGTTTCGAACACACAGAAGTTGGGTGGTTTGCTTTGGAAGAGGTGGATAATCTTAATATGAGAGAAGGGTATAAAAAAGCGATAGCTAAAGTTTTATGAAAAACAAAGAACTTGAACCTGAAATAATGGTGGCTGACCCCATTCTTTCTCGGGTTACAGAGTTAATGGCTCGCCCGATCATAAGCGTATTTTTCCCTGAGTTAAAGGACTTCATTCAGCCACTGTCGGGGGAGTATGGGGGTAGACGATCAATTTTAGAGAAGATGCAGTTTTTTTCAGGATACGGTGTTGAAATGGCATTACTTATTCAAGCTGTGGAAACATTGAGGGCTGAAGAAATTGGCCAAGTATATCTATGGGAACGGACACATAAGCTTCAGGAAGTTCCAGCCCTCGGGCGTATGAGTGCTTGCATACTTCACACTGTTTTAGACATGGCATATGCCCGCGGACGTATAGGTTTTATGCCGGATCATCATTTCTTGTTGCGTCAATATATTAGCGAAAAAAGTTCTTCTTTTAAACCAATTGACTTGAGAATTAGTAATGATCAACTGCCTCCCATGAACTCCGTCTCAGCCTATTTAAACCAAAGGGTTTCTAACGGTTTTACGTAAAAGATATTTTATGAAAACAAGAATTCAGATTGTAACTATAAAAGGAGTTGTTTGTAGAGAAAACAAAGTTTTACTCCTGAAAGACCAGGCGGGAAGGTGGGAACTTCCTGGCGGGAGAATTGAGTTTGGGGAGGCACCCCAAGAATCTTTAGCTAGAGAGTTTCAAGAAGAATTGGGAGTTTCCGAAATTGAGATGGGAGAAGTGCTTGATGTGTGGACTTTCACTGTTAGTCGCGAAAACATTGAGAAGCAATTTATTGTTGCAGTATATAGTTGTCAGTTTGAGGGCGAAAAAATTAAAAAGAGTTTCGAACACACAGAAGTTGGGTGGTTTGCTTTGGAAGAGGTGGATAATCTTAATATGAGAGAAGGGTATAAAAAAGCGATAGCTAAAGTTTTATGAAAAACAAAGAAAATAATGGTGGCTGACCCCATTCTTTCTGACCCCATTCTCACTCATTCTCCTCTTTGCTAATTATCTTATGTATGGTACAATAACTATATGGATAAAAAATCCAGAATATTGATGGTAATCTTCCTTATTTTGATACTTTTTTCTGTGTATTTGACGTATGAACGAGCCTTTGTTGATAAAAATTTTGAAATTATAAGCACAGAGGAGGAAGATTCTGAATAATTATGTCAAACTGGTTTCTTATAGCCCTAATACCGCCGATACTCTGGGGAATAGTCAACCATATTGATAAATATATTCTTTCTAAGTATCAAGAAGGTAGGGGAATAGGAGCAATACTAATTTTTTCTTCTCTCTCGTCTGTGGTTGTCTTGCCAGTTCTGGCATTTTTTTTTGGTTCTGAAATATTCAACATTTCCTTAGTAGATTTTTTTATATTACTTATCGTTGGTTTCTTGTCGGCAGCGGGTTTTTACTACTATTTAAAGGCTATGGATATAGAAGAAGCTTCTGTCGTCATTCCCTTGTTTCAATTTGATCCTATTTTTGGTTTTATTTTAGGTTTTTTTATTCTCAATGAATTGCCTAACTTGGATCAAGTTTTATCCTCGGTATTAATATTAACAGGAATCTTACTTCTTTCCCTTGAAATTGATTTTGAAAATAAATTAAAATTCAAAAAAGAAGCCTTGTTTTTGGTAGCTGTTTCTTCTTTTTTATTTGCTTTAAATGGGGTTTTGTTTAAAAAGCTAGCTCTTGCAGATAGTTTCTGGATTTCAATTTTTTGGCAGTATACAGGTTTGACTGTTTTTGGCGTTGTGGTTTTGATTTTTTGTAGAAAATTTAGACAGGATTTCATCACTATGGTTACCGCTCCTAAACTAAGGATTTTATCACTTAACGTGACCAGTGAAACACTATACATAATCGGTGGTCTAGCCAATAATTTTGCTATATTGCTTGCTCCCGTGGCTCTTGTATTTGTGGTGAATAGTTATCAAGCACTCTTTGTGTTTATTTTTGCCGTGTTGTTTACTATATTTTTTCCAAAATTTATATCAGAAAAGATATCTAAAAAACATTTTTTCCACAAGTTGGTTTCCATTGTTATTATCACTATAGGCAGTTATTTGCTATACTTAGCATCTAATTAATTTATGGAACAATTATGCCCCTGGGAGTCAGCTCAATACTTTGTTTATTCAAGTAATATACCTACTCTTTTTTTCTACTCCCACATTCCAGCAATACTCGTGGCAATGTTTACGGGACTTTTTGTCTACTACAGAACCAGTAAATCTAAAATAGGCAGTTCCCTTTTGGTGGTCAGTATTCTGTTTTCTTTATGGAATGTGTTTGATCTGATAATATGGGCGACCAACAGACCAGACGTTGTCTTGTTTTTCTGGTCATTGCAAATATTGTTTGAACCCCTTGTATACCTAATGTGTTTTTATCTCATATATTTATTTATTAAGGGTAAAGACCTGTTATTTAAATGGAAGTTGCTAGGGGTACTTTTATATTTGCCTGTAGCGATGTTTTTACCCTTTAAATACAATTTGATTGGCGTAGATATAAGTTATTGCAATGCGGTCGAAGGTTTTATTGCTCAGTATTTTACTTATGTCGTTGAATCAGTCTTTATACTTTCTATTATCCTTTTAGTCATTATTGAGTATAGAAAGATTTATGTTTCTGACCGGAGAAAGGAGATAATAATTTTTGGTCTAGGAGTTATATTGTTCTTGATAGCGTTTTCTTCTGGAAATGTTATTGGAAGCTTCACTGATAATTGGAATTTAGCTCAAGCCGGACTGATTGGTATGCCCATTTTTGTCGCTTTTTTTGCTTACATGATTGTTAAATTTAGAACTTTCAATATAAGGTTAATTGGAGCACAGGCGCTAATTTTTGCTTTAGGATTTTTAGTGCTCGCAATTCTATTTATAAGGAGAATCGAGAATATTAGAATTGTGGTGGTATTCACCCTATTATTCGTTGTTGTTTTAGGTTACGCCTTGATCAAATCTGTTAAAAAAGAAGTAAAACAGAAGGAAGAGTTAGCCAAATTGAATACTGATTTACAAGATCTTTTGAAACAAAGGGAATCTCTGGTGCACCTGGTGACTCATAAGGTGAAAGGTTCATTTACTCGTTCGAAATACATTTTTGACGGAATGATTAGTGGGATGTTTGGCGAGATAAATCAAGAAGTTCGTAAAAGAGCAGAACAAGGTTTGGAATCAGACAATATGGGTATCGAGACGGTAGACTTGGTATTGAACGCCGCCAATCTGCAAAAAGGAACGATTAAATATGAAATGAAGCCCCTTGATTTCAAGCAAATGGTTTTGAAGACGGTGGCCGAGAAAAAGATTTCGGCTGAGGCGAAAGGACTAACGCTCGAGATGGAAATAACTGAGGATGTTTGCAGTGTCTTGGGTGATTCGTTCTGGTTGAAGGAAGCCCTGAATAATTTAGTGGAAAATTCTGTTCGATATACCTTGCAAGGAAAAATAACGGTAGGGTTAAAGAAAGATGACAAAAAGATTGTGTTTTATGTCAGGGATACTGGAGTGGGTATTACCGAAGAGGATAAAGGTAGTTTGTTCACAGAAGGCGGACGTGGGAAAGATTCAGTGAAAATTAATGTCGATAGTACTGGTTATGGTCTCTACTCGGTCAGGTTGATTCTAAATGCGCACAAGGGAAAAATCTGGATGAGTCCAAACAAAGAAGATGGACGGGGTACTATATTCTTTATAGAGCTGGATGCGGCGTAAACTCGTTAATACTACAACCCTAAAGCAGAACTTTGAAAAAATTTCACTACAGGGTACAATACCCGTATGACATGGGCTTTTAGGAGAAAGATTATTTATGCGGTTATTTTCATAGTACTTTTTTTGGGGATAGGGTACTTGTTCGTTTCTCCGTATATAAACAAAGCGCCAAGTTGCACGAATTATAAACAGGATGGAGATGAGACAGGTCTCGATTGCGGCGGGTCGTGCACCAGGGCTTGTATTTTCGAAGTGGATAGGATCTCGGTCTTGTGGTCTCGCACCTTCCGAATCGCTCCGGGGCGTTATAGTGCGGTCGCATATCTGGAAAATCATAATAGTGGCGCGGCTATCTCTAAAATAAAATATAGATTTCGTTTTTCGGATAAAGATAATATATACATAGGCAAGAGAGAGGGTGAGACTTTTGTTCCAGTGGGGGGGAAGTTTGCCATTTTTGAACCGGGCATCGACATTGGCAACTCCATTCCTGTGTATACTACCTTTGAATTTACTGAAGCACCCATCTGGAGTAATGTGTCAGAAAACAAATTGAATCAATTAAAAATATTGGTTTCTAATGTAAAACTGAAAACAGAGAATACTAGTACGCATTTATCTGCGACTATAAAGAACGATTCCCTTTTCACTATCCCGGAGGTCGGAGTTATAGCGCTCTTGTATGATGAGAAAGGCAATGTCATTTCCGTCAGCCGTACTTACATAGAAGAATTGGATGGAGAAGAAGTCAAAAACATTGATTTTACTTGGCCAGAGCTCCTAGAGGCGAGCGTGATTGTCAAAGAAATAATTCCTATGTACAACATTTTCTCGGTTAAGCTTAAATAAGAGATGGCAGAAAAAGTTTTTAAAAGAATAGACTGGTTTCTGGTTTTTTTTATTGTTCCCATCATTCTCTCTGGTCTTTTCACCATGAAGTCTTTTACATTACAGGAATCTCCGGTTGATTTTTTTAATAAGCAAATTATTTGGGTTATACTTTCTTTTATTGTTTTTTTTGTTTTTTCCTTTATCGATTTTAGATTTTTGCGCAGAACTGATGTGTTGGTTTCACTCTTTTTGTTTTTTTGTTTTTTGCTGATAATTTTGCTTATTTTTGGAGACACTGCAAGGGGAGTGCAAAGCTGGTTTTCCTTTGGAGTTTTTTCTTTTCAGCCGGCGGACATGATGAAGCTTGTGCTTGTCCTCATTCTTTCTAAATATTTTTCACGTCGCCATGTCGAAATAAGGAACATCAAACATATTTTCATTTCTGGATTTTATGCACTAGTGCCTTTTCTATTGATCTTGCTCCAGCCTGATTTCGGCTCGGCCATGGTCATATTTCTCATATGGTTTGGAATGGTGCTAGTTTCTGGGATTTCCAAAACTCATTTGCTTCTTGTGTTTGTCTCTGGCGCGCTTATCTTCATTTCGCTTTGGATGTTCGTTTTTGCTCCGTACCAAAAGGCTCGCATTGTAAGCTTTATAAACCCGTTAGCGGACATACATGATTCTGGTTACAACGCATCCCAATCCACTATCGCTGTCGGGAGCGGACAAGTGCTGGGTAAGGGTTTGGGTTTCGGCACACAATCACGTTTAAAATTTTTACCGGAACCTCAGTCTGATTTTATTTTTGCCGCTTATGCTGAAGAATGGGGTTTTGTCGGCTCTTTTGTTCTTCTAGTTCTCTTTGGACTCGTTGTTTGGCGAATTCTTGGTTTTGCACATCTCGGGGTTTCCAATTTTGAAACACTTTTTGGGATAGGAATTGCTATTTTTCTCATGAGTCATATACTCGTAAATATAGGTATGAACTTAGGGCTGATGCCTATCACAGGTATTCCACTACCCTTCATGAGTTATGGAGGTTCGCATTTGGTTACTGAGTTTGCGGGCTTGGGAATACTCATGAGTATGCGTAAATATGCCAGACCGGCGCATAGAGATGAGATGAAGAATGAATTTTTGGGAGCGTAATGCGCTGTGGAATTTGAGGTCTTGCCTGAGGTACCTTAGGCAAGACCTCAGTAATCACAGTAATAATATGCAAATAATTGATGGAAAAAAAATTGCAAAAGAAATTTTAGAAAACTTAAAAAAAGAAGTTAAGAATTTATCTTTTCAGCCTATTTTTTGTGATATTTTAGTTGGGAATGATCCTTCTTCGGTGCAGTACGTGAAAATGAAAATGGAAACTGCCAAGTCTGTCGGCATGGATTTTCATAGCGCTAATTTTCCTGTATCTATAGGCACGGAGGATTTGATAAAAGAAATAAAAAAAATAAATAAGATATCAAATATATGTGGGATTATCGTTCAACTCCCTTTACCAAAAGCGCTCGATCGGAGGGCAGTACTTGATGCCATTGGTTCACATCTTGATGTCGATTGTTTGGGAACTTTTGCCAGTGAGAAATTTTATAAGGGCGAGATTTCTGTCGGTTTTCCTACTGCGCTTGCTTGTATGAAAATTTTAGACTCGATTAATTTAGATTTTAAAACAAAGAAAATCGTCATTTTAGGACAAGGGGAGCTGGTGGGGAGACCAGTGGCGGCCTTGCTTCAATTCCGAGGATTTAATCCGGATATCGCAACCAGTGAAACAAAAAACAGAGAAGAGTTGATAAAACAAGCTGATGTTATGATTTTAGGCATGGGTAAAAGTAAATATATTACTGGGGATATGATAAAAGAGGGGGCAGTGTTGATAGATGCGGGTACTTCAGAATCTGGGGGTGGTATAGTGGGGGATGTAGATTTGGAATCGGTAAAAGAAGTAGCCGGATACGTTTCGCCTGTACCGGGAGGTGTCGGCCCGGTAACTGTGGCTATGCTTTTAAATAACGTATTAACAGTAGCGAAGTTAATTACACATGAACGATAACATCTTTTTCTTTTTTTATAATCTAGCTCACCAGAATTATTTTTGGGACTCCGTCATTATTTTTTTTGCCGTGCATTTTCCCTATTTGGTGATTCTATCAGCCTTGTCATTATTACTTCTTCGCAAGGAAACTTTTCCACATCCGATGTCCAAATTCAGGGAAATATTTGTGGTATTTTTCTCTACTGTTTCGGCCTGGTTTCTCTCCTATATTTTGAAATTTTTATTTCACACTGTAAGGCCATTCGATTTATTTCAAAATGTCATTTCTCTATTTCCAGAGTCAGGGTATGCCTTTCCTTCTGCACACGCTACTTTTTTCATGGCTCTTGCTGTCTCGGTTTTCTTTTATAATAAGAGGGTGGGATACATATTCACCATATTTGCAGTTCTAATTGGACTTGCTCGTATAACGGCTGGGGTTCACTTCCCTGTTGATATTTTAGGCGGATTTGTTTTAGGATTTTTGGTTTCCATCGTTGTCAGGCATCTTTATAACTATTTCAACAGAAAATGATTTTTTTCAATATAGTTTTAGCTTTAGTTCTTTTAATTGTTTTTCTTCTAGGTTGCCTATTTTTAATAACCCCACTTTTCTCAAAAATTCCTTCTGTCTCTACAAGAAGAAAGGTTTTGAAACAAATTGTAGAGGTTATGGATCTCAGGGATGGAAGCGTCTTATATGATTTGGGTTGTGGAGACGGACGCGTCCTTTTCTCTGCCCTAGGAGTCTACAAAGACATAACTTGTATTGGCGTAGAAAAAGCTCCGTTTCCTTTCTTGATCGCGAAGCTTCATCAATTTTTTTCTCCAAATAAAAATATTTCTATAATTTATGGAGATATGTTTAAGGCGGAAGTTTCTTCTGCCACACATATTTTTTTATACCTATTACCCGGATTTATGGATACATTGCTTCCTAAATTGGAAAAAGAATTGAAACCGGGGGCTCGGGTTTTTTCCTGCGACTTTCAATTCTCCAAGAGAAAACCAGACTTGGTTATAAATTTAAGTTCTAAAAAATATCAATTAAGCCGCAGGCTGTATGTATATGATTTCTAGTTTTTTTGTTGCTTTTTCCGCGGGAAATGTATAGAATACAAGGTAATCAAATCATATCCTAAAAAGGCATGAATTAATTTTATGGAGGAAAAAACGACAAATTCCGTAGAAAGTAACATGGACAAGCTTTTTAAAGCTTATCGTCTAAGATTACTTGAACATAAAAATCTAGAACGATATTTACATGCTAAAATGGTAAAAGAAGGACGAGCCAAACCTGAAGGTTTATCTACTTATGAGGATACATATGGACTGCCGGATTTCAGAGATGTGCATGCTAAGATTAGTGCAGAGATACTTAAAAAAAAGAAGGAGATTAGCTTATTGGAACGAAGGGTAGAATATATCTATTATGTTCCGATTATTTTTGACTATGAAAATTTTTCCGAGGTTGAAACACATTTACAAGAGTTAGTTTACGCTGGCATCAATGATATAAAACTTTCCATTGATGAAAACGATGAAGGGTGTGATGTAACGATCGCGATTCCCGGTATCCTTAAGTTGATAAATTTGATAAGAAAAGTGCTTGATAAAGAAGGAGGTAAATCTCTTGATGCTTTTCTGGAGCAAAAAACTGTTCCAGACAAAAAGATATCCCAGTTCAGTTCACATACTTTCCTTCAGTGTATGTCTCGATGCGCTAATAAATACCTTAAAGAGAGAATTTAATTATAGAGTTTTTTATCGGCTTCGAATTTGTATTTTTTGTCAAGTAGTGTAGAATTGCTGTGTTTATGTGGAAGAAAACAATTTCCGTTCTAATAGTGCTTGTCTTGGGCTCGGCTGTGGCTTTTTTTGTGTTCAAGTCAGAGCCGAGGCTTAATCCCGATTTTGAGAACGCAAGTTCTTTTTTCAAAAATCACCCATTTCGCTTGGGGCTTGATCTCTCTGGCGGAAGCCATTTGATTTACAAGGCGGATGTAAGCGGTGTCCCCAAAGGGGAAGTGTCGCTCTCTATGGATGCTCTTCGCGACGTCATAGAACGTAGAGTAAATCTTTTTGGTGTTTCTGAGCCGATAGTGCAGGTGCAGAGCAGTAGTTTCGTTTCTGGGGAGGAAGAGAAGCTAATCGTGGATCTTCCGGGCGTCACAGATGTGGAGAAGGCGACAGCGATGATCGGGCAGACTCCGCTTTTGGAATTTAAAATCGAAGCGTCTGGGGATACTCTCCAAAAGGCAACGGTAGATAAAGACGGCAAAGTAAATGTAGATGCTTTGCCTCAGTTTGTAGGAACAGAATTAACAGGCAGATATCTAAAGAAAGCTACCTTAACGTTCGATCCTACTACCCGTGAGCCTATGGTAAGTTTACAGTTCGATGATACCGGGACAAAGCTTTTCGCGCAAATCACGAAAGATAATGTAGGCAAAATGGTAGCTATATATTTAGACGGGGCGCCTATCTCCACCCCGGTTGTCCGGGAAGAAATTCCGAATGGCGAGGCTGTTATATCTGGTGATTTTACTCCGACAGAAGGGAAACAACTTGTCGGGCGATTGAATTCTGGAGCCCTACCGGTGCCTATTACTTTGTTGTCTAGGCAGACTATCGGAGCGACTCTCGGTAGTGATGCGGTGGCGGCTGGGGTAAAGGCGGCTATCATCGGATTTTTAGTGGTTGCCCTATTTCTCATCCTTTGGTATCGCTTACCGGGCTTTGTGGCCGTTCTGGCTTTGTGTATATATATCACGACGATGCTTGCCTTATTTAAACTGTTGCCGGTCACCTTGACGGCAGCTGGTATTGCTGGATTCATCATCTCGATCGGTATAGCGGTAGATGCTAACATTTTGATTTTTGAAAGATTAAAAGAAGAATTATATTCTGGTCGTACTGTTGTAGACGCGGTAGCGGCTGGTTTTCATCGAGCATGGTCTTCAATTCGTGATTCAAATTTGTCCACCATCATTTCGGCTATGATTCTATTCTGGTTTGGCACTCCTTTAATCAAAGGTTTCGCTCTCACTCTCGGTCTCGGTGTTTTGGTGTCCATGTTTTCAGCCATTATGATTTCGAGAATCTTTCTTTCGGGATTGGTATTTATGGGAAATGGGAAATTAGCTAGGTTTTTATTTTCAAGCGGCTTCAGTAAGTAAATTGGTAATTCATAGTTAATAATTTGTAATTAAACTCATGTTTATTATAAAAAATAAAAAAATATTCATCAGCATCTCGACAGTCTTGGTCTTGTTATCGATTGTCTCTCTTTTCGTTTTCCCGCTTCGCATTGGCATAGATTTTAAAGGGGGCGCGTTGACGGAAGTTGTTTATACTACTAGCCGTCCGGCGCAGGAAGACCTCGATATTGCGTTTAAGGCGCTTGACTTGGGTTCAGTGCTTATTCAGCCCACAGGGGAACTGGGCTACATCGTAAAATCTTTGGACCTAGATGAGGCGCAACATGCTTTGTTGTTAAAAACACTTTCACAAGATGGCGCGAGTCCTCTCGAAGAGAAAAATTTCAATTCTATCGGTCCGTCAGTTGGACGTGAACTAGCTAGAAAAGCGTTTATCTCAATTACTCTGGTTTCTCTGGCTATTATTTTTTTCATTGCTTTTGCTTTCCGAAAAGTTTCCAAGCCAATCTCGTCCTGGAAGTACGGTCTTATGGCTGTCGTTTCACTTTTACACGACGTTATCATTCCGATCGGACTTTTTTCCATACTTAGCCATTTTTACGGAGCTGAGGTAGACACCCTGTTCGTGGTGGCGGCGCTCACTATTTTAGGTTTGTCGGTTTCGGACACGATAGTTATTTTCGACAGAATCAGAGAAAATTTGAGAGATGCCAACAGGGCAAGCTTTAGTGAAACTGTCGGCAAAAGTCTGGACCAGTCATATATGAGGTCTATATTTACTTCACTCACTGTAATCATAGTGCTACTTTCACTATTTTTCTTTGGTCCCGAATCTACGAAATATTTTGCATTAATGCTTACAACCGGAATGTTTTTTGGAACATATTCTTCCATTTTTCTTGCGTCTCCACTGCTCGTTCTAATTGAGGAAACACAAAACAAAAAATAGTTTTTGTGGTATAGTATAGGTATTATGAAATACATTTTAATTGGTTTGGGAGTTATTATTTTGTGGGCTATTTACGCTTACAATAGCTTTGTTCGACTAATCAATCGCACTAAAGAGGCTTGGGCTGATATTGAGGTCCAGCTAAAACGTCGATATGATTTGATCCCTAATTTGGTAAGTACGGTAAAAGGTTATGCTACACACGAGTCGAGTGCTTTTGAGAATGTCACTAAAGCTCGCAGTATGGCTATGGGCGCGCAAGGTCCAACTAAAGGTCATGCAGAAGCCGAAAATATGTTGACCGGTGCATTAAAATCAATCTTTGCCATTTCTGAAGCTTATCCTGACCTTAAAGCCAATCAGAATTTCTTGGCGTTGCAAAGCGAACTTTCCGACACAGAAAACAAAATTGGGGCCGCTCGCAGATTCTATAATACCAACGTGCGAGACTTAAACACTTCGGTAGAAAGTTTCCCAAACAATGTTATTGCTAATGTTTTCAAGTTCTCCAAAATGGAATTGTTCGACTTAGCCGACAACGACGCTGCTCAGAATCCGGTGGAAGTTAAGTTCTAGAAATCTATGACAAAATTTGGAAAATTGGTTTTTACGTTAATAGCAGTCGCGGTTTTGTCCGTAATCATTTTCTTTTTACAGAAAAAACCTGTTGTTGTGGAAAATACGTCTGTCCCAACTCAAAATATGCCCCCCAACGTACAAGACGGGATGTTGGGCACGAAAGATGATCTTGTTTATTTTTCTATCTTACCTGGTACAAAAGTTCACGGTATTCTTTCCTACAGAGGCGCTATAAAAGGCGGATATTTTTTTGAGGGAAATATATTGATAAATATATTGGATGTAGATAAAAATCTATTGCAGGCAAGCAACGCTGTAGCTAAAACAGACTGGATGACGGCAGAACCAGTCGAATTCGAGGGGAATATTGATTTTACCTTGCTTCCGGAAGGTCCGGCCTATTTTGAAATCCACAATGACAACGCTTCTGGACTCCCTGAAAACGATAAGTCTATCCTAATCCCTATCATTATCGAATAATCAATGGCAACACTGTATACACAACAGTCTAAAAATGTCGCCAAAACTTGGCTCTTAATGAGCGTGTTTTTGGTAATCATTATCGGCATTGGATTTTTCTTTTCGCAGTACTATGGCAATCCGAATATTTTGTATTTTTTCATCATCTTTAGTGTCGGAATGAATATCGCGAGCTATTGGTATTCCGACAAAATAGCGCTGAAGTTAAATCACGCAAAACAGATTAAGAGAGAAGATAATATAGAGCTATGGAACATAGTTGAAAATCTTTCCATCACCGCAGGGCTTCCTATGCCGAAATTGTGCATCATGGAAGATGTGGCGCCCAACGCTTTTGCTACCGGACGCGACAAGGAGCATGCGGTTGTTTGTGTGACTACTGGTTTGCTTCAGATTTTAAATAAAACAGAGCTCGAAGGAGTCATCGCTCATGAACTCTCGCACATAGGCAACAGAGACATTTTGCTTTCGACTGTTGTGGTCGTGCTGGTAGGTTTCATCTCAATAGTCGCCGATATGTTTTTACGTTCGCATTTATGGGGCGGGATGCGTAGTCGGGATGACGACAGTCGGGCCGGGGGAATCATGCTTCTGGTGGGGATAATTTTATCTGTCTTGGCTCCAATTTTTGCCACTCTTATTCAGCTGGCTATTTCGCGCAAACGGGAGTTTCTAGCGGATGCTTCCGGCGCGCTCATTACTCGGTATCCAGAGGGATTGGCGAACGCTCTAGGGAAGATCTCCAAGTATTCTGGTAAAATGAAACATGCCAACACGGCCACTGCGCATCTTTTCATCATGAATCCTTTTGGCAGTAGAGGAACTTTTGGTCAAAAAATTTCTGGTCTTTTTAGTACCCATCCGAAAGTAGAGGATAGAATCAAAGCCTTGGTTAGAGAGTAAAAAATCAAAAATCATTTTTATTTTTAGGCTTTTTTTGCTATACTTCTGTCATGAACATTCAAGATGTTGAAAATTTGGCTGAGCTTGCCAGATTGGAGCTTCCAGCGGAGGAGAAAGAAAAATTGCTTTCTGATATGGAAAGTATTTTGGGCTATATAAGACAGATCAACGAATTGCAGGTGGAAGACACCAAGGAGGATTACAATTTGTACAATATTTGGCGCCCCGATATACCAGAGTTGGAAGAATTTTCTGCCGGACTTATAAAAAAACAATTTTCTGATTCCCAAGATGGATTTTTGAAGGTTAAAAAGATTTTATGATTGATTTAAAAAACCTAACAATCGAAAAAGCGCACGAAAGTTTACAAAAAGGAGAATTTACTTGTCGCGAATTAGTGGAAGCATATTTAAATGTAATCAATCAAAAAAATCCCGAAATACATGCTTACTTGGAAGTGTATAGTGACGTTATTAAGCAAGCAGACGAAGCTCAAGATAGATTCAAAGCTGGTACAGCTACCATTTTGACTGGTATTCCATTCGCTATTAAAGACAACATTTTATTTCAAGGGCACATTGCTTCTTCTGGATCCAAAATGCTAGAAAATTATATCGCAACGTATAACGCGACGGTGATAAAAAAAATAAAAGAAGCTGGGGCGGTGATAATGGGTCGGACAAATATGGATGAATTTGCTATGGGAGTTTCCACCGAGAACTCTGCTTTTGGGTTGACAAAAAATCCGCATGACACAGGAAGGGTACCCGGCGGTTCTTCTGGAGGGTCTACTGCCTCTATTGCTATGGATGGCGCCCTGGTGGCTCTTGGGACAGACACTGGAGGGTCTTGTAGACAGCCAGCGAGCTTTTGTGGTGTCGTAGGACTAAAACCTACCTACGGGTCTGTGTCCAGACATGGACTTACGGCCATGGGTTCTTCGCTTGATGTTGTTGGTGTTATTGGAAAAAATGTTTCGGATGTAAAGATTGTTTTTGATTTTATAAAAGGTCAAGATAAGATGGACAGTACTTCTATCTCACCGGATTTTTATAAAAAAAGAGTGGTGGAAAAACCGATTATCGGAATACCGAGAGAGTTTATTAAAGAAGGTGTGGATCCAGTAGTGCTGCTAAATTTTGAGGAAAGTGTCGAAAAACTTAAATCCCTTGGTTACGCAGTTCAAGAGATAGAACTTCCTTATGCTAAATATGCTGTACCTGCATATTACATTGTCACTCCCGCTGAAATTTCAGCCAACTTGGCTCGTTTTGATGGATTGCGTTATGGATACAACGCATTGGGTGAAAATTTGAAAGAAGTATACATGAAGAGCCGAGGTGAAGGATTCGGGAAAGAAGTTCGTCGTCGTATTCTGCTTGGCACTTACGTGCTCTCTCACGGGTATCATGACGCTTACTACAATAAAGCCAACACAGTTCGAAAGTTAATTGTTAATGATTACAACAAGGCCTTTGAAAAAGTTGATCTTATCTTAACTCCTACCACTACTGGACCAGCCTTTAAAATTGGTGAAAAGGTAAATGACCCAGTCAAGATGTATTTAGAAGATATTTTTACCGGTCCGGCAAATATGGCTGGGCTTCCCGCTATTTCTATCCCGTCCGGCTTCGCTTTAGTGGAAGGAAAAAAATTGCCATTAGGTATTCAGTTCCTGGCACCGCACGGAGGAGAGGAGATATTTTTTGAAATCGGCAAAAGACTTGAGATTTCTAAAGTTGAATGATTTTATGGTAGAATGCAAGTATTAGCACTTACCTTAATTCTTAATAACATGGACACATCAGATGCGTTTCGCAATCCCAATCCGATAATCGGGGATTCAATTCTTGGTACAAAATATTTAAACCCAGAGTATCTGTTTAATAATCTTATTGATTCGGCAAGTTACATCTTTAATAATTTTTTTACCGAAAAAACCCTTAATGGTTTTTATATTGCTCTTTCTTTTTTATCCCTTTTTCTTATCGCTGTCATTATTTATACCACCATTAGAATGTTTGAAATAAGAAGAAAGGAACACCTGCACTTACAACATGAAATAGCTGAATATGCGCACAAACAAGCCCTAAAGGAGGGCAGAACGGAGGCAGAAACAACAGAAATGCCAAAAAGCGAACATACCGCATAAGGTAAGTTTAGAATATTGTTGCGGGAGGCCGAATCGAACGGCCGTCTTAAGGTTATGAGCCTTACGAGATACCTCTTCTCTATCCCGCTATATTCACACAACTCTACAATAAAATTATCCTTTTTGCAACCAAAAAATTTGAAAATAGCCCAAAATATGTTATTCTCCGAATATGTCGGCGTAGCTCAGTCGGTAGAGCGGAGGACTCATAAGCCTCAGGTCACAGGTTCGATCCCTGTCGCCGACACCAATTTATCCACAATATTGGTTAGTATAATATACTGTCACATGGTATAATGTTTTTATGCCGATGTATAGGAAAATCAATAAGGATTTCTTTAAAAAGTGGACAGAAGATATGGCCTACGTTTTAGGATTTATATATGCTGATGGAAATATTATTTATACAAAAAGGTACACATGGTTTTGGTCTTTACAAATTACAGATGGAGATATACTTGAAGAAATAAAAAAGGTAATTGGTTCATCTCATGTTATTTCAAAAAAGAAAAAATTTGATAATCAAAAGCAGCAATTTCGTATTCAAATTGGAAGTAAAGAAATGTGTGAAGATCTAATTCGTTTAGGCTTAACTGAGCGAAAAAGTAAAACTATTTTATTGCCGGAGATACCCAAAAAGTATTTTCCTCATTTTTTGCGCGGATATTTTGATGGGGATGGAGGAGTTTGGGTCGGTTTTAAAAATAAAAGTAGACATAATAAAACTTATGTCATTAGTGTTTACTTTACTTCTGGCAGCAGAGAGTTCTTGGTTTCATTGAAAAATTCTTTAACAAAATATGGAATTTTAGGCGGATCTTTGGTCCAAAAAGAAAGAGGTTTTGATTTAAAATATAGCATCAACGACTCTTTGATTTTATACAAAATTATGTATAATGGTAAGTGCTTCTTGTTTTTAAAGAGAAAGAAGGATAAGTTTGAAAAGTATATAAAGATGCGGTCGTAGCTCAACTGGTTAGAGCGCTTCCCTGTAGATTACTGCAGCTTCCCCGCTAAAGCGGGGTTGAAACTCTTTGGGATATCGGTGAAGGCTAAGTCTCGCTGTGCGAGATATGCGAATACCGAGGGAACCCCTTCATATTTTTGCTTGTATAACAGACGAGCAAAGAGAGGGGGCGCCGTAGAGACTAGATACCAAAGCACCTAAAAGTTAAAACTTATGGTGAAGATATAGTC
>CAYIEM010000007.1:0-37640 GCA_964362545.1 uncultured Candidatus Saccharibacteria bacterium | reverse complement strand
CGAGGCGCGCATCATTGGTCGTCAGGGTTCAATTCAAAATACATTCGAACTTCGTCCAGTAGATACCGCAAATTGTGTTAGAATAAACTGATGGAACATAATTCAATCATAGTTTCTAATCTGACTAAAAAGTTTTCTTTTTCCGTAAAAAATCCGGCTTCCGGAGAGCTTTTATTAAAAAATACTTTTCATAAGTATTTTTTATCTGAAGACCTTTATGCATGACCAACCATTAAAATTTCATAAATCTTTTAACGATCTACTTGATACATTCAGAAATGTTCTTGTTTCGACAGTATGGCTAAAGGTTTCTATTGAACAGGCCGAAAATTATTTCAAGCCATTTCCTTACGTCATTACTTTACCATGTTCTGTTTCTAATCAGGAGATTAAGGTAGATAAATCAATTTTAAAATTTGTTAAAGCAGAAGGTTTTAATAAAAAGACTCCGTTATTTTCTCAAACCCTAGCTAATTTTTATAGGGTGTTCACAATTGCAGTTAAAGATATTATTTGGGGTGAGAAAGATTTTGAAAAACTTTTAAAAAATGAAGAGCTACAATTTCTCCAGCATCTGAGAAATGCGAGTGCGCACAACAACAATTTTTATTGGGGAGAGGGGGTATCAAGGGAAAAAACTTTATTGAGATTGCCTGTTTCCTGGCGTGGTAAGCAAATTGAAGAGAAACTAGAAAACACTCTAGTATATATGGATTTTATGAAACCAGGCGATATTTTTATTTTACTTTCAGATATCAGTAATCTTGCCGACCTGAGTGCTTCAGTGGGTCCCAGAGAAAAGTGCTAAAATACCCTTATTATAAATAACATCATGGGTACTTTACCCAAGTGTTTCGTCAAGTTAATTTAAGATTTTACCTTCCAGAGGTTTCTTTTTAAAATTTTTACCACGGAATTTCGCGGTGCCGAGAGGTAATTCAGCTTTTGTGTTTCGAGCTTTTTCAGCCTCGTCGTCTTTGGCTTTTAATTGTTCTTGCAAAAGTAAAAAATATTGTCTCAAGGCTAGATTGTCCATAGAAGAAATAAAAGATTTGTCATTCTCAATACCCAGTTGTTTTTCCAACCACTGAATATCGCTTATGAGGTTTTTTCGCTCTGGGTTTTCGTTACCAATAGGTTTTTCTATTTTGTCCACGAGTATTTCTTTTCTAGGAAATAAGTTTCTTGAACTCTTCTACCATGGGTACCTGCTCGGGGTCTAGCCCATATAAGAGGGCTGTGTGATATGCGACGAAATCAGCGAGAATAATTGAAGAGAATATTTTATGCCAAATATTTTTACCCTCTAGCTCTATTACCTCGACTTGCAAACTGCGAGCTTTATATAATCTCTCTAAAATATCGATCCTTTTTGATATTTTTGGATTATCTTCTCTGTCTTTCAAAAGTATGAAATAAAATTCATCGCTTAATTTTTTGGTTGCATCTTTTACATCAAAGCCAGCCATCTCATTATGATTTAATTCGGGTAGAAGGTCGTAAAAAGCCGGAATTTTGCCAGTCTCGTTTAATTGTATTTTCCAATTATAAGCTATGGGAAAATTGCGATTGGAGGAATAAATTATCGGCGCGTTATTTTTTATTTTCTCCGCAAGTGTCTTGCTTCTCTCTTCGTATTCTGTCGGGTTGAGATCTATGGCCAGTTTGCCTATTTCTTTTAATTCATCTTCTTCTCCCATCGATTTCAAAAATGCTTTGATAGAATATCCGAGTGCCATGCGAGGCTGGATGCCTGTGTTTGGTAGTTCGATATAAGGGACATTATTTTCTTTCGCCAAAGAAAGCAATTTACCTCCGATTGAAATGACGGCTATTTCGAGTTCTTTCTTTCGCGCCTCGCCGAAGGCATCAATGACTTCTTCCGTGTTACCAGAATAGGAACTTAATATTATAAGTTTGTTTTTTAATTCTTCAAGAGGAATTTCTGGCAAGCCGTAATCGCGAGTTATTGTGATGTCGAGTTCTGGTTTCCATGTCTCAAGCAACAGGGGAGCGAGAGCAGATCCACCCATCCCGACCACGGCGAAACTCTTCTTTCCCGTGAGTTTTTTCCCGTTTACAATCTCCGGTTCGTACAGGAATTGTTTATTGAAATTCTTGATTGATTCGTACATAGTGATTGATTTTAAGATATTTAGTCTCGTTCTTTTTCAAACATATTCATTTATTCGTATCGTTAATTGGTATCAAATATTTCAATCTTGAACAACAATTTTTACTCCAACGCCGCGTCGATTTTCGGTTTTACTGTAGTGAGAGATTCTGCTCCATCTATAGTGCTTACAATTTTACCATTTTTTAAGATGAATCCTTTTGGCGTTCCTCTCACTCCGGCAGTTGTTCCTTCGGTCCTCGAATCAGCAACCGCTTGCGCGTATTTACTTTCGTCTAAGCATTGGTCGAAACTAGTGCTATTTAAACCAAGCGCCTTGGCGAATGATTTTAGATTTGCATTCGAAAAGTTTCCCTCATTTTCTCCGTTTTGGTGGGAATAAAGATAATCGTGATATTCCCAGAATTTGCTCTGATCTCCGGCGCACCTTGCGGCCTCGGCTGCTTTTATCGATTCTTCACCTAAAAATGCCCAGTCGCGATAGACAAATAAGACATCTCCATTTTCTACATAATTCATAATCTCAGGAATAAAAGGAGTCCAGGTCGATTCTCTTTGTTTTAATGATTGGATTAGAGATTCATTGTGGCCGGCTATCGCTCCGCAGAAAGGACATTGAAAATCTTCATATATAACGAGCGCAACTTTTGCTTTAGAGTTGCCGAGAGTTCTGTCGTTTTTACCAACTGGAGCTAGCGTCGTCACAACATCATTTCCATCTAAAGCGACGTTTGGCTGTTGTATCGAAGAAAAATATACTGCTCCGGCTATCAATGCTCCCGCTATAACTATGGCCATTGGGATAGATAACTTATTTCCACCTTCACTTTTTTCTGCTAAAATCTTTGGAGAAGGTTCTCCTTCATTTTTTATTTCTGTTTCATTTTCCATATTTTAATTATATATTGTTAATATCTTTTGTCAATTTAATTTTTGTGGTACTATGTTGGTATGACTTTTTTCGACAAAACCAAGCAGAAAATATGGCAGTTCATTTACAGTTTTTTTCTACCTGTTCAGAAGTTTTTATTAAAAGAGGGCATTATTCACCACGAAAACAAGAGACAAAAGTATCACATAGGGTGGCTAGCGCCTGGTAAGACATTGGAAGAACTCAAGTTGCATCTTCATTCCAAATGGGGCTTTGGCAACCATTTCGTGGCTTGGACAGACAGCGGGCAAGTACTCTCCTGGAGGAAATTAGTTGATTTTCAAGACCAATACCACTTGCGTGTTTTCAGTGATGGAGAAATCCGTGGGCATTTTGAGTATACTCCTGAGGCTCACCCCATCGAACATTTTATAGAAAAGGGAGAGGTGAATAAAAGGGAAGGATTCTTAAAATTCTTAGGTGACTTCGTGATTACAGACAAATATATTTCGCATCTAAAAATGGATCCTGATGCCTTTAACCCTGATTCGGAGATTGTGCTGGACGAAGATAAGTAAAAAATAATTTCTAATGGACCCATTAACGTTTCTCTACATACCTTAACTTTTTCCGGACCAGGAACCTAAAGAGCTGGAAGAAACGTATTATAAAGGTTTTAAGTTGGGG
The DNA here is from genome assembly GCA_964362545.1 of uncultured Candidatus Saccharibacteria bacterium. Lineage (GTDB taxonomy): Bacteria > Patescibacteriota > Minisyncoccia > Phycocordibacterales > UBA9973 > UBA9973. The sequence continues at coordinate 33,948 of CAYIEM010000007.1, read as the reverse complement.
AATTCTTTTCGCGAGTTTGATCGAATGCGCGGGATATATATAGACGGACATTTAGAATGGAAAGACCCGGAGGTTTATTTTAAAGAACGTTTTATTCCACACCAAAAGGAAATAGATGAACCAGGCAATGAGGCTCATGAGGTGGCGGCTAAGATACTTCAGGCTTACGGGGAGATGGCGGCCGATATTGCCGAATTGGCCAACTGGAATCAAAGGGAATTAAGGTGCCGAAAGGCCGCTTGATATTTGTGGGAGATTCCTTGCGGGGAGATATTCTCACTAGCCTAATTGCTCATAAAAACGATAGCCAAATTTCCGGGCAGGGTATCTTGGTGCTGAAAGATAAGAACGCTCTGATTCAAATTAAAAAGCAAATCAGCGAAGATGGTTATCTAAAATCCATGATTGAAACTATCAGTATTTATGGACTAGTGGTAAACGATGTGCCTTTGGACGAAGAAGGTAAACCCATACTCCTTTCTATATTTAAAGAAAAGTTCTTGGAAAAACTATAAAATTAATTTATTTTGGATTCAGGCAGTACCAAGTCCCAGAGTTTTCCTGCGACGTTGTCTGGCGTGCCAAAAAGAGGGTAGTGATGCAGGTCTATAAAAGGCAGACTGTTGCATTCGATTATTCCGCAGTGCTGTTCTTCGCGCCATGATTTCGTAATATCTTCTATTATAAAATCCACTCCAACGAGAGGGTCTCTGAGAAACCGTCCCACGTGTTCCAACATTTCAACATTATCTTTATGTATTATATTTGTCACTTCCGTAGTCGTGCCTCCGATACCACGACTTGTTTTTTGGGAAAATGTCACAATTTGTCCTTTTTCCGGGATGTCGTTCATAGTTATTCCTTCTCTCTTCAATTCAACTTCTGCATCCGGGTCGATAACTATTTTGTGGAAGATGGGCCCGTTGCGCTCTGGTCTTTTATTTTCTTCATCCATCAATTCTTTAAGACTACGTATGCCATCGCCCTCGACTTCTGGTTGGTCGCGCCTTACCACGCCGACCAGTTTTTCGCCTACTAGTGTTCCTCGGAATAGATATCCTCTAAGCTCTTCTTCTATGACGACAAGAGGAGAGAGTTTCTTTGCTTTCCTGAAACCATAAATTAACATGTCCTCTGTGTTTATATGTATCAAGGTGTGGCGAGAGCGCGAGCCTAGATTTGGTTTTGTTATCACTGGCTTCTCCAGGTTGTTGAAAATTTTTAAAGCTTTGCGTTTTGTGAAAGCGACTCCGCCCTTGGCTACCGGCAACTCTTCTTTTAGGAATTTAATTTTCATTATTCCTTTATTGTCCATCCACGATAATGAATCAGATTCCAAGGTGTCCGGACGAGGCAGGCCGTCAAAGGTTATAACTTTTCCCCTCCATTCCGCGATAAAGGAATCCTTGACTGGTCCCATCTTAAACTCAATCATTTTTATTCCTCGTCGCTCTGCTTCCTCCCAAAAGCATTTTGTGCGCAAAGTGTCAAAGCTGTCGGGTCTCTCTGAGAAATGTCCGAATCCTAGGAAGACCATCAGTTTCATAAAAGGAATGGAGGTTTTTTTTGATATAGCTTCGGCAGTATTCCGAAAAAGTTTTTCCATGAAATTAAAAAATGGTTCGCCAAAATAGCTCATTATTACGGAAAAATAAGCCACGGAGTGTATTTCCTGCGCCGGTTCGCAATCTTTGCAATATTTCATGCTCTCATTATATACGAATATTATATTTTCCGACAACTATCCACTTGTAGGTTGTCATTTCACTGGTGCCCATTGGCCCGCGGGCGTGGATTTTGTCGGTTGATATTCCTATTTCCGAACCGAGTCCGAATACAGCGCCATCGGAAAACCTAGTGGATGCGTTCACATAGACAACGGCCGCGTCTATCTCTCTCAAGAATCTTTCCGCCTTCTTTTTATTTTCGGTCAGGATGGCTTCGGAATGTTTAGAAGAATATCGACTGATAAACTTTATTGCTTCATCTATGTTTCTCACTATTTTTACCGACATTTTTAAACTAAGAAATTCTCTGCCGAAGTCCACAGTCGACGCTTCTTTGAGCAAATTTTTAGGGTAGATGTTTTTTAAAATTCTAAAACTTTCTTGATCTGCGAAAATTTCTACTTTTTTGTGTTTCAAGAGCTTGGCGATCTTCGGCAGAAATTCCGCTGCTACCCCCTTGTGTATGACCGTCGTATCAAGCGCATTACACACTGAAGGGCGAGAAGTTTTGGCATTAAAGATAATCTCAGCTGATTGATCGAGCAATGCTTCCTCGTCTACATACGTATGGCAAACTCCGGAACCGGTCTCTATAACTGGCACGCTGGCACTACGTCTGACAAAATTTATAAGATTCGCGCTACCGCGGGGGATAATGACATCAATGAGACCATTGGCGGAAATTATATCGTGCACACAGTTTTTTATTTTAGGGTCAATGAACTGCACCACCTCGGGACTCGCCATAGAATCGATCAGAGCTTTCTTGATAATTTTATGGAGCGCTATACAACTTTCTCTGGCCTCTTTACCTCCCTTAAGAATTACCGCATTTCCGGATTTTATGCATATTCCTGCGACATCTGTCGTCACATTCGGTCGCGATTCATAAATAACACCGATTACTCCGATCGGCACTCTTTTTTTACAAATTTTTAAACCCAATCTTTCTCGGTAATCAAAAGTTTTTCCTATGGGGTCTGGCATTTTAATCAGACTCTCAATTTCTTTTGCCATATTTAAAATGCGTGCATTATTCAATACCAAGCGGTCGCGCATTTTGTCGTTCTTTCTTATTCTTTTTAGGTCCAGAGCGTTGGCGTTCAATATTGATTTTTTGTTTTTCAGCAACCCCTTGGCTAGATTTTTTAAAATCAAAATTCTTTTAGCGTGTGGCAAAAGACCGAACGAAGTCGATGCTTCTTTTGCTCTGTTTAATTGTCTCAGTATTTTCGAGTCCATCTATTTATGAGAAATTTCCTTGGCTCTTTTATATGCCGAAGATACGGCTCCGGAGATGACCTTGTAAAGATTTTTCCTTCGAAGGGTTTTAAGCGCCGCCTCGGTCGTGCCTCCCCTTGATGTTATTTTTTTAATGAGAGCGGGATAGTCCGCGTCTTTCCCTAGTATAGCCGAAGCCGAAAACGTTCTTCCCACTAAAACTCTGCTTTCTTTATCGGTGAGTCCTAGACTCTTGGATGTATTTATAAGACAATCAGCTAGGGCAAAAAAATAAGCCGGACCGCTGCCAGATATGGCTGTGACTTTATCTATCATGTCTTCATCCCTTACCTCAAAATTTTCTGTTATTTTGTCTATGAAATTTTTTGTTTTTTTCGTGTCCAATTCGGATAGACCTACTGCCCTCCAAGCGGCGATCCCCATTCCCACTGAAAGACCTAAGTTTGGCATCATCCTTATGATTTTTCTATGACCGGAAAGCTTCGCTATTTTTTTTATAGGAAAACCCGCCATGATCGAAATCAAAATTGTTTTATTGCCTAGCTTGTAGCTCTTTAGCTCTGTTATCGCCTCTTCCGCATTCTGCGGTTTGACAGCCAATATTACAAAATTTAATTTCTCTATGCCATGTACATTTTTTTTATTTTTATCGATAATAGAAACATTAACCGAGGACTTATGTCTAGAAAGCGCTTTGGCTATGGCTTTGCCCATAGTTCCAAAACCCATGATTGTAATGTTTGTTTTCATATCTAACTATTAGACAATATTATCATATAATCTCGATGGACTATCTCCCTTTCCAGTGTTTTGTGGCCTTTTTCCTTAGATTGTTTTTTGGCTACAAGCGCTTTTCCTATTTCACTAGCAGAATAATTGACTTTACCGTAAGCGACTGCCTGTCCCCACCTAGAAACAATTTCTATTATTTCCTTTTTTTCAAAATTACCTTTGACTGAAACAATTCCGGGCAGAAGTAGACTTTTGCCGGATTCTAGGGCTTTCACAGCGCCATCGTCTATAGTCACCAACCCGACCCCCTTTGCCGACATCATCCAACGTCTCGTCTCGTTTACTCCGGGTTTTGCACGAGTAGGGAATCTGGTTCCCGGAAAATCTTTTTTGATTGACGACAAGATGAATCCTTCTTTTGTGCCGTTGCCAAACAGAACTTCAACGCCGGAATTCGTAGCGTGTTTGGCGGCTCTGACTTTCGAGAGCATGCCCCCGGAGCCCAAATCCGTTTTTTCTTTCGAGCAAAGTCTTTCGATTTCAAAATCAATATCTAAAACTTTTTCAATCAATTTGGCATCAGGGTTTTTGTTTGGATTTTTATTATACAAGCCGTTTTCTGTGGTAAGAATAAGCAATTTATCAGAGGAAAGAGCAACTGCGGCCATTGCGGAGAGGATGTCATTGTCACCTAAAGTCAGATCTTCAGTTTTCATTACGTCATTTTCGTTTAAAATAGGCAGGACTTTTGAGGCGACAAGCGATTCTATTACGCTTACCATATTTGTGAAGCTTTCACGATTAGTAAAGTCGTCGCGCAATATGAGAACTTGTCCAGTGTTTAGATCTAGTCGTTCAAATTCAGAAGCGTAAGCATTTATCATTATTGGCTGTCCTATTGCCGCCCATACTTTTTTCTTTGAGGGTATTTCAAGACTTGGCAACTTGGACATTCCGGAACCTACCGCCCCAGAACTTACCAAAATTACTTCGTGTCCTAGTTTCAAAAGCTCCTCTACCTCGCTTGCTATTTTTCTCACTCTACTTAAGATAAGCCCATCCTCGTCGGAGATTACTTGTGTGCCTATTTTTATAACTAAACGCATGCATTAATCCTATATTAACTAAGACTTATCTGCAAATTAGTGGGCCACAGTGAAGGCGATTACTTTTCTAGCGCCGGATTGTTTTAATATTTTTTTGGCCTCGTTTAGTGTGGCGCCAGTAGTGGTGACATCATCTATCAGGATTATATTTCTATCTTCTATAAGTTCCGTATTTTTTACAAAAAAAGAACCGGAAAGATTCCCCAGTCTTTCTTTTAGGTTATTGATGTTTGCTTGATGTTTCGTTTCTTTTATTTTTATTAAAACATTTTTTTCTAAAATAAAATCTTTGTTCAGATCGAACTTCATCAATTCCTTGCAAATAAGTTCTGCCTGGTTATATCCTCGCTCTCTTCGCCTTTTTTTAGAAAGGGGAATAGGAATTAAAATCGGGTTACGAAAGTTTTGAAGCGCGCTTAAGTCTGAAAGCTCCTCTATCATCTTGCTGTGCATAATATCGGCGAAAATATTGGCTAACTTCTTTCTATTTTTGTATTTTAAAAGCCAAATTGATTTTTTTATGGGTATGTGTCGGTAATCAAATAAGGGAAATACCCAGTCGGCGCTTTCCCTTTCTGCGGGAGGGGAATCCGAAAGGCATTCTATGCATAAGTCTGTAGTGCCCCTTCCGCACGAAATACAATTTGACGGGAAAAATATATCCGAAATAGTATCCAAAAAATTCATATATGCTATAATTATAAGCGCAATTAAAGAAAATGGACAATCCAATCAAAAATTTCTTATCAAATTTTAAGCTTTTTGGTGGTGAAGGAAGGAGTAGCGCTCTTGGTATTGATATCGGATCTTCTGCCATCAAAGTAGTTGAAATAAAAAAAAGAGGAGGCAAGGCGGTGCTTGAGACCTACGGTTCGATATCTTTAGGCTCTTACGCCGAAGTGGATACGGGACGCGTTACCAATTTACCCATTGAAAAAATAGTAGAGGCTTTGAAGGAAGTATTAAAACAATCAGGCGCGACCACGTCTTCTTCCGCCCTTTCTATCCCCGTACAGTCAAGTCTGATATTTACCGTTCCCATTCCGTCTTCGATCAAAGAAAGCGACATACCTTCTATAGTCCCCACGGAAGCCCGCAAGTATATTCCATTGCCCATTACGGAAGTTTCGTTAGACTATTTTCTCTTACCAAAAAAAGAAACTTCCTTCGAAGAGGCCAACAACCCGGATTTTGTTTCTAATCCCGCCGAAAAGACAGAAGTGCTTGTTGTTGCCATCCAGAATGACGCGGTCTCTAAATTTCGTTCCATAGTTTCGCAATGCAATCTTGAGGCCAGTTTTTTTGAGATTGAAATTTTTTCTTCGATTCGCTCAAATTTCGGACACGAGCTTTCTTTGGTGCTTCTGATGGATCTTGGTGCTTCCTGTACCAAGCTCTCTCTCGTCGAATATGGCATGGTCAAAGGGCATCATACTATAAATCGCGGTGGAGCGGATATATCTTCTTCCATATCTAAATCTTTGAGCGTTCCTTTTGCCAAGGCAGAAGAAATGAAAAAAGGATTTGGTCTTTTTGACAACAATGTGGATAAAAGTCTGACGGATATTATTAGGGCTCATATTGATTACATATTCTCCGAGACCAATAATGTACTTTTGGGACATGAGAAAAAATATGACAGAACTATCAGTAAAATAATATTTACCGGCGGCGGGTCGCTACTTAAGGGGCTAAGAGAGGTGGCATCTGAGAGTTTTAAAGTGGAGACAGAAATAGGTCGCCCTTTTTCCAAAGTCGGCGCGCCTGAGTTTTTGGAGAAAGTTCTGGAGACCACAGGCCCTGAATTTGCGGTTGCTATAGGACTTGCCTTGCGAAAATTGCAATAAATTGAGATAATAAAGGAAGTATGGATCAAAATTTTCAAACGTCGTTCATACCTAAAAAGCCAATGGTAGAAGAGAGAGCTTCAGTTTCACGCTCGATTGGTTTCTTGGCGATTTTTTCCATACTTATTTTCTTCACCGTGGTTGTCGCGACAGGAGGACTTTATTTTTATAAAGGAGTCTTGGCAAAAAATATCACAAAAATGGAAAACGATTTGAATTTAGCCAAGAATCGTTTTGAACCATCGAAAATACTTCAACTGCAGGTACTAGACGAACGGCTTAATGCTTCAAGCGAGATATTGAGGAAGCACATTGTCGTTTCTCCTATCTTTAAAGCACTCCAGGAGGTAACGATGAAGACTATTGGTTACACGAAGTTCAGTTATTACATCGACGACATAGATGGAAGAATAGTGGTAAAGATGAGCGGTATGGCGGTAGGCTATAGGTCAGTGGCTCTTCAGTCTGACTTGTTGACAAAAAATAAAAATTTAATCGACCCTGTTTTCTCCAACCTTTCGCTTGACGACAAGGGCAACGTTTTGTTCGATTTGGAATTTTCAGTGAATCCAGATTTTGTTAATTACAAGAGAGCGCTCGAAGGATCGGGTGGAGGCTTTTTTGACGCCTCAGATGACGAGAATATTTTTTATTAATTATGTTTAAATTTATTTTACCAGTTATATTCACAGGAGTTGCCGTAACAGGTTTTTTTATCCTTACCAGTCCGCTTTACAAGGAGATATTAGAGGAGAAAAAACAGATAGCTTCTTATAGCGAAGCGCTAGACAATTCCAAGGCCCTTGAAGCTGAGCGAGATAAGTTGACCCAAAAATATAATTCTTTTAACCCGGAAAACATATCAAGACTTCAAAAATTGTTGCCAGATAGTGTCGACAACATTCGTTTGATCTTGGAGATAGAAAAACTCGCATCGCCTTATGGCATGGTGCTCAAGGATGTAAAGTATAATGTATTGGCGAAAGATATCGCATTGCTCCAAGCGGTAGCTGTAAAAGGCGGTAAAAATTTATTGGGCAAAAATTATAGCGTTTGGGATTTGGAGTTTTCTGCCCAGGGAACCTATAATAATTTCCTTAACTTTGTCAAAGATCTGGAGAACAATCTTAGGATTGTTGACATACATTCGGTTCAGTTTTCTTCGGCTGGAAACATAGGGCTCAATCCGTCGGTACCGGTAGCTTACAAATATAGTTTTAAAATAAAGACCTACTGGTTAAAAAATTAAAATAGAAAAATAACAAAAACATGCCAAAAGTAAAAAACATCATAATATTTGCAGGAATCGCGGTGATTTTGATTTTGATTTATGTTGTTTTTATTAAAGGGGCTCCGGAAGAAAGCAATTTGGTTATCTCTTCAGGCGAGACTTCCTCAAACACGAGCATTTCGGATAAAGGTTCCTCTATTAGCGAAGATTTTCTTTCTGTTCTTCTGAACGTTAAAAACATCAAGCTAGAGGATACAATATTTTCTGATAGATCCTTTATTAATTTAAAGGATTCCAGTATCTTATTGACCCCGTCGGGCGACGAAGGCAGGTTGAATCCGTTTGCCCCGATTGGTTTTGATGCTTCTGCCGCGTCCACGACAGCACCAACCAATCCATAACTCCCTAACCAATTAATTATGAGTTTTTTAGAGGAATTAGTAAAAAAAGGCGTAATCAATAAAGGCCAAATAGACAAGGTCAAGAGTCTTGCCAGGGAGAAATATGGTGGCAATGTTGATGAGGCGTTAATCGAATACGGTATCCCAGAAGAAACGATACTCGAGACAAAGGGAGAGTATTTGCAGTTGCCGATCAAAAAGGTTGACATAAAAAACGCATCACTCTCTCTAGCCCTTCGATATATTCCGGAAGATGCAGCGAAACATTATCATTTTGCTCCGATTCAATTTAGCGAAGGAGTGCTGGAAGTCGGCATTGTAGATGGAGAAAATACGCAGGCTCTCGACGCGCTTCAATTTATTTCTGTAAAACTGGGTGTCCCTTTTAAGATTTTTCTTATCTCCAGTAATGATTACAAAGGCATCCTAAGTAGTTACAGAAACATATCCATTCAGGTGGGGGAGGCGCTTAGTGAATTTGAAAAAGAAAAAGATTCCGATGAAAAAAACCTAAACGAGATAAGCAATTTAAGCGACGAAATTAAGAATATAAAACCAGAAGAGGGGGCGAAAATAGTAGAAGATGCTCCCGTCATAAAGATCGTAGCTGTCGTGTTGCGTAACGCTATTGAAGGTAATGCCTCTGACATACATATAGAGAATACTGGGGAGAATGTAAAAGTGCGTTTTCGAGTAGATGGCTCTCTTCACACTAGTATCATCCTGCCGTCGAGTGTTTACAATGGCGTAGTGGCACGTATAAAAATATTAGCAAAGCTTCGCTTAGACGAAAAAAGAAAACCGCAAGACGGATCTTTTAGCACCAATCTTGATGGACGCAAGATCGATTTTCGTGTTTCTTCCATGCCTGCATATTATGGTGAAAAAATGGTTATACGTATTTTGGATGCAGATAAAGGAGTTAAGCCACTCGACCAACTTGGGTTATCTAAAAGAAACCTAGAACTGATTCGAGATGCGATAAATCAACCTTACGGACTAATTTTAATTACTGGTCCTACCGGGTCTGGCAAATCAACCACCTTGTATTCGATGATGAACGAACTTGATAAAGAAAGAAGCAACATTGTGTCCTTGGAAGATCCTGTTGAATATCATATGCCCGATATCAACCAATCTCAAATGATGCCGGAGATAGGGTACACCTTTGCCTCCGGACTTCGTTCCATCCTCCGTCAAGATCCGGATGTGATAATGGTGGGAGAAATACGGGACAAGGAAACAGCCCAACTCGCCATACAGGCAGCTCTCACAGGACACCTCGTGCTTTCCACGCTACACACCAATAACGCCATCGGAGCAGTTCCTCGATTGGTCGATATGGGAGTCGATCCATATCTTATAGCTCCGACTCTTATCCTTTCCATTGCCCAGCGTTTGGCGAGAATGACATACCCTGCTTCTAGAAAACTTGTGCCTATGGATGAAAGTATCAAGCTTCAAGTTGAAAACGAACTAAAAGATTTACCTGTTGAATTCAGGAAAGAGATTGAAATTAAAAACGAAATGTATGATACAGTGCCGTCGCCTGAATGCCCGTCGGGCACTCGTGGCCGTATCGCCATATTTGAAATGTTTAAAATAAATAAGGAAATGCAGAATGTTATTCTAAAAAACCCCGTTAATTCTGAGATTTACAGAGTAGCCAGGGAGAATGGAATGCTCACAATGAAAGAAGACGCGATGCTTAAAGCGTTAGACGGAGTTATCCCATATAGAGAAGTCTTCAATTTTACCAACGAAAATGAGTAACTCATTCAGACTCGAATGAGTTGTCCACAAGGTGCTTTTATTAGAAATAATTTTGTAATATAATTAGAAATATGGAAGAAAGTAAAAAGAAAATTTTAATTGTAGATGACGATACGTTTCTCTTGGATATGTATGCGTTCAAATTCAGCCAGCATAATTTCGAAGTTTACACAGCGTCGGATGGATTACAGGCTATTCAAAAAATAAAAGACGGACTTGCTCCTGCTGTAATTCTCCTCGATATCATTATGCCGAATATGGATGGTTTCGAAATGCTGGAAAAAATAAATAGGGAAAACCTATCTCCTAACTCGACAAACATAGTTTTGTCCAATAAAAACCAACAATCCGATGTCGATCGCGGCAAGAGTTTGGGAGTAGCAGGATACATAGTAAAAGCAAGTTCTACTCCTCAAGAAGTGATAGAGCAGGTAGCGGAGATTTTATCGAATAAAGATGCTCCGAAATAAAAATTTATAAAATGGCGGACTATAAAAAACAACTTGAAGAGCTTATTTTAAATGTTATTCACGAAGACGGTTCTGATTTGCATTTGGGGGCTGGAAAGCCTCCGGCTATGCGTGTCTCAGGAGAGCTTGTTTTCCTTTCCAAGCACCCAGTTCTAACTGATGAAGATGTAACAGGTATTTTGGGAGAGATTTTAGATAAAGAAAAATTAAAAGAATTTACAGAAGAAAAAGAAATAGATTTTTCTTATGATTTTCGTGGCGAGGTACGCCTTCGGGGTAATGCATTTTTCCAGAAAGGATTGGTCAGCGTGGCTCTCAGGTTGGTTCCCAAGGTGAAGTCTCTTACAGATCTGCATTTACCACCAATCATTGCCGATATCGCGAGAAAAAAACAGGGGTTTTTTCTGGTGGTTGGTCCTGTTGGGCAAGGCAAATCGACCACTCTTTCTTCCATGGTAAATCTTATCAACAATGAGCAAGCACGTCACATCATAACAATCGAGGATCCTATTGAGTACATGTATGTTCCCAACAAATCTATTATCAATCAACGTGAGATAGGTATTGATACCAAAGATTTTCATACAGCTTTAAAATCGGTATTTCGAGAAGATGTGAATATAATAATGGTGGGGGAGATGCGTACGCCTGAGACGATTTCGACGGCCGTGACTGCTGCCGAGACGGGGCACCTCGTGCTCTCGACATTACATACTAATAACGCTTCTCAAACAATAGACAGAATAATTGATTCCTTCCCAGCTGGCCAGCAAGATCAGATTCGTCTACAACTTGCTTCCAGTCTGCTTGGCATTTTATCTCAAAGACTTATACCGAGAATTACTGGCGGACTTATTCCCGCCTGCGAATTGTTGCTAAACAATAATGCTGTTGCCAACTTAATCAGGGAGAAGCGCACTCAGGAAATAGATGTAGTCATAGAAACCGGAACAGAAGCAGGCATGATGGACTTAAACCACTCGCTTCTGGAGCTTGTTCGCGCTGGAGAGATAACCATCGAGAATGCTTACTTGTATTCTCTCAATCCGAGAGGTCTTGAGAGGATGATTTAACTATTTATGCTATTTAAATACAAAGTCGTAGATGAAAAAGGAGTAAATAAGGAAGGAGAAATAGACGCATCAAGTCGCGATGTAGCTATAAGCGGACTTCAGAGAAGGGGACTCATAATTATTTCTATCAAAGAGGAGAAAAAAAGCAGACCCCTTTCTTTTCTCCCTTTTCTGGGAAAGGTATCAATGAAAGAGGTCGTGATTCTTTCTCGCCAGATCTCAACTTTGTTTGAAGCTCAGGTTTCTGCTCTAAAGGCCTTCACAATACTGGCTGGCAACACAGAGAATAAAATTTTATCGGAGAAACTTTTAGAAATAAGCGATGATCTACAGGCCGGAGTTTCTATTTCAGGTGCATTAGCTAAACACCCTGATGTTTTTTCCAATTTTTATGTGAATATGGTGAAAGTCGGCGAGGAGACAGGTAAGTTAAACGAAACCTTTGACCATTTAGCAAGTTACTTGAATCGCCAGTATACACTTACTTCAAAGACAAAAAACGCGCTTATCTATCCAATGTTTGTTATTTTTACATTCTTTGTAGTCATGGGACTCATGTTTGTTGTAGTTATTCCGAAACTTTCAGCTATCATACTTGATTCAGGGCAAGAGCCTCCACTATATACCAAGATAGTCATTGAACTTTCTGACTTCTTCGTGCATTATGGTTTTCTGGTTATAATTTTTATTATACTTCTAGGTGTATGGGTGTGGAGACTTTCGACTACGGATAAGGGTAAAGTGTATCTTGATAAATTACGTCTTTCGATTCCAGCAGTCGGTAATCTTTACAGGAAACTTTACCTTTCCAGAATAGCGGACAATATGGATACGATGCTTACCTCTGGGATTCCTATTGTTCGTGCCATAGATATCACAGCTGATGTCATTGATAGTCGAATATATAAGGAAATTTTACATGACGTGGCGGATGGGGTAAAGTCCGGTCTTGCTTTTTCGGCTGCGTTCGAGAAACATTCCGACCAGGTTCCGGGCATTATGGCGCAAATGATAAAAGTAGGAGAAGAAACGGGCGCCTTGGGACAGATTCTAAAAACCTTGGCGGATTTTTACAAAAGAGAAGTTGACGATGCGGTCGATACATTGGTCGGGTTAATTGAGCCGGTAATGATAGTTGTTTTGGGTCTGGGTGTCGGAATATTATTGGTCTCTGTCTTGATGCCTATCTACAATCTTACCGGGGGAATAAGTTAATCATCTTTTGTTGCGGGGGGGTGTGGATAACTTTTTTGCTTAAACATGTGAGCAAGGTGTTATAATAAAAGCATTAAAAACAAGTCGAAATTATTACTAGTTAAAATAAATTATGGATAAAATGAATTTAAAGAAAGGTTTTACGTTGATTGAACTTTTGGTCGTGGTAGCCATCATCGGTATTCTGGCGTCGGTTGTGTTGGCGTCACTAAACAGTGCTAGATCAAAGGGTTCGGATGCCGCTGTCAAGGCCAACTTGTCAAATATGCGCGCGCAAGCTGAAATTGTTTATGATAATGCTTCTGGAAGCTACGCTACCGTATGTGCAGACGGCAATGTATCATCCGCTCAGACAGCTGCCGTTGCTGCAGGCGGTAACGGTGGAGCCTGTGCTAATGCCGCTGGGACATGGGTAGCTTGGGCTGGGCTAAAGGGCGATTTGACTAAGGCTTGGTGTGTAGATAACACGGGTTCTTCTAGACAGGTGTTAAAACCAGCTGTAGCTATCACGGTTTGTCCTGCTGCTGCGTAAAGTATTAGTGCTTTCTGGTATTTACAAAAACCATCCTTCGACTAGTCTCAGGATGGTTTTTGTTTTTTGTATTTGGTATAATTCATAGATTATAAAAATTTATTTACATTCACTTATGATTAAAAATTTATCGGAAAAATTAAAAAGAGATTTTCTTACGGCAGGAGGGGGTTTCACTTTAATTGAGCTTTTGGTCGTGGTTGCTATCATTGGTGTTCTCACATCGATTGTCATGGTGTCCTTGAGTAATGCCAGAGGTAAAGGTGCAGATGCCGCAGTAAAAACTAACCTGGATACCGTGAAGGCTCAGGCCGAACTTTTCGCGTCTAACAATAACAGTTCTTTCCTACCGGCAGGTGGTTCTGTGTTTTCACTTGGTGCCTGCCCTGTTTATAACGCATCTGGGACCAACATGCTTTCTAAGGATAAGACTATCGCTGACGCCATAGCTGAAGCGAAAAATAGAGGTAGTGGAAGTGCTTGTTATAATTCTTCTTCTGTCTGGGCGGTTGCTGTGGGTCTTAAGACTGGCGGCACAGCAGGGGATGCGACGCCTGACTCTTGGTGTGTGGATAGCGGAGGTGCAGGCAAAGCTTATACCTGGGTTGCTGGCGAGACAATTAGTGACTCTATTAATGTTAGTGTTTGCAAGTAGTTAAAGTTATCATGATTTCCATTCTTACAATTATTTTTTTCGCGCTAGGTTTGATTATTGGAAGCTTTTTGAATGTTGTTGTTTTCAGATTCAATACCAATCGAACTTTTCGCGGTCGGAGCGGATGCATGACTTGCCAGAGTATACTAAGTCCTAAGGATCTCGTGCCGGTTTTTAGTTTTCTTTTCTTAAAAGGAAGATGCCGTAATTGTAAATCGAGGATCTCAATCCAGTATCCGATAGTTGAATTTGTGACAGGAGTAATATTTGCTAGTTTGTTCTTGAAGTTTCAAGACGTGTTTTTCATGGACACTCTAGCTTTTTCCATAACTTATGCCTACTATGTCACGATGTTTTCCGTTCTTCTTGTTGTCGCCGTCTATGATCTTCGTCATAAAATAATTCCCGACAGTCTTTCCTTTGTTTTCAGTATTATTACTTTTATAGGATTATTTTTCTTTGCTAATTATCAATTTTACCCTCATATCCCCACTATTTTAGAATTGGCATCTGGGGTTTTGCTTTCTTTGCCTTTTGCTCTTGTATGGTTTTTGTCTCGCGGTGCATGGATGGGTTTGGGAGACGCTAAGCTCTCTCTCGGTTTAGGATGGCTTTTAGGATTCTCCAGGATTCTTTCTGGCGCAGTTGTGGCTTTTTGGTCGGGAGCAATTATTGGGCTTCTGCTTATTTTATTTTCCAAGAAACATAACATCAAAAGCGAGATTCCATTCGCTCCATTTTTAGTCTTGGGTGTATTGGTTGCGTTTCTCTTTGAGCTAACTCTTTTTCCGGTGGGTTTCTAATGCACAATGGTAAAACATTTTTTTAATTTTAAATCCAAGGTTCCTACGCAAACTGCTACCAAAATAACTAGGTGCAATCTTCAAAGAGGGATGACCTATGTGGAGCTCATCGTAGTTTTAAGTATCTTTGCTGTAATGGCCTCAGTTGTTATTTTTGACTATGGTGCGTTTCAATCAAGGGTAGATATCAAAGTTTTGGCAAGTGATATTGCCTTAAAGATAGTTGAAGCTCAGAAAGCTTCTCTGACTGGCAAGTTGCCCGCGAGAACTTACAATTTTTCTACCTGGAAGCCATCTTACGGAATTTATTTCAGCATTGACACCTCAAATGAGAGAAAAAGCTTTATTTATTTCACAGACCTGGACCAGTTGGGGGACTATACTTCTTCTACTAGTTGTCCTGGTCTCAATAACAGCACTAATGAATGTCTGGACCAAATTAGTATTACTAAAGGGAACAGCATATCGGAGTTGAAGGTCGTGGGTGACGGATGTCCGGGAGTAGTTACCAATCTTAATGTTGTTTTTAAGCGTCCAGAATCTGGTGTTATAATTACTTCAAGTCCTGCTCTCTCATGCGATATTTCTTTTACTGAGATTAGTGTTGCCTCCCCAGAGGGGAGTAGTGCCAGTATAAGGGTATATCCTTCTGGTAGGATTCAAATAAACTAGCGGATAATTTTAATTAAATAGAATGCAAAAAGAGCATTTACCCAAAAACAAAAAAAGATACGGATACACAATCATAGAAACAATGATCGCTGTTTCTATTTTTTTGGTTGTCATTATGGTCGGCATGAGTTCTCTCTTGAATGCAAATTTGATTCATCGTAAGTCCGGAGATATGCGTTCGATTATGGATGGCTTGAGCTTCGTTATGGAAGATATGTCTAAAAGCTTGCGTACCGGATACAGCTATCACTGCATAAATGATGGCGATCTTAGCGCCATAGAACCTCGCAGTTGTAGTAGTGGAAGCGGGGTTTCATTTAAATCCGATTTGGGAGATCGAATAAAATATGTTATAGGCCCTAATATTCAAAAATCTACTGCCGGAGGCGCCTTTGTGTCTCTCACTACTCCCGAGATTATGATAGATCCAGACTCTCGTTTTATTATAACTGGGGCCGAGCTTACAGACACAATACAACCTTTTGTGACAATCAAATTAGCCGGATACATAACTTACAAGGGGGTGGATACACCTTTTTCTTTACAGACTTCGGTATCCCAACGCTCAGTGGATACGCCTTAAAGATGACAAGAAAATATTTTAAAAAATCAAATAAAATAAGTTCCGGTTTCACCTTGATTGAAACACTCATTGCCATTTCAATTTTCTCTGTCTCTCTTATAACCTTGATGTCTATTTTAGGTAACGGACTTTCCAATATAAAATATACCCAGGCAAAAATTACTGCCTCATACTTAGCGCAAGAGGGAATCGAGTATACCAGAAATATACGAGATAATTATATTTTTTATACGAGTGGTACCGGAAAAACTTGGAGCGGTTTTGTGACGCTTGGCGTTGCCGGTATTAGTTTTCCCAGTCCATATCCTAATTTTATTCGTACTATAGAGGTGACACCAAATCCACTTAACTCCGATGAGGTTCAAGTTTCTTCGACTGTTTCCTGGATACAGGGTTCTGGTCCTTTCAGTATCACTTTTACAGAAAATTTGTTCAATTGGAGTGAGTAAATATGAAAGCAAAAGAAATAAAAATAAATAAGACAAAGTCGGGATTTGTCATGCTTTACGCGATAGTATTATCGAGCATGCTTGTATCGGTGACTCTGGGTGTGATGAATATCTCGTTTAAGGAAATTGGATTTGGTACTTCGGGTATAGATACCAACGATGCTTTCTTTGCCGCTGACACAGGGGTAGAGTGTGCTCTCTATAACGATAAGATAACCATGAACAAGTTTCCTGTAACTGGTCCTGCAACGGGGATCAATTGCGCGGGAGTAAACATTTTGCCCGTCTTTTCTTCTGGAGTTTATAATTTTGTAGTTCCTGAGTTCGGCAATGAGGGAGAAAATTGTGTCAAAGTTACTGTGGATAAATCTATTCCCCCGACTGTTTCCATCACTTCGAAGGGATATAACGTCGGTGATTTGTTATGCGATTCATCTGTTCCCAATTACGTAGAGCGCGAACTTAAAGTTATTGTCAATGGTTCAGGTGTCGGACTTCCGCCTCCGCCAGTTATACCCCCAAGTAGTTATAGTCTAACTGTCGCTTCGTCTGGTTCCGGTTCTGGTGTCATCACTTCAAATCCAACAGGCATAGCTTGTGGTTCTACTTGTCAATCCAATTTTACCGACGGCAGCAGCATTACTCTCTCTGTCGCTCCGAACTCAGGATCTGTCTTTAATGGTTGGTCTGGAGGGTGTTCTGGTAGCGGTGTATGTAATCTAACTATGAATGCCGACATGAGTGTAACAGCGAGCTTTAGTGCCATTCCTACTTCACAGATTAGTTTTGTGGCGGCCAATTCTGCGGGATTGGATACCGTTTCTGTTCCTCTCCACCAAAGTGGAGACTTACTGATAATGTTTGCTTACAGGGATGGAAATAGCGTTACTCCACCTCAAATACCTAGCGGTTGGACAAGTGTGGGTACAACGAATGGTGCTGATAATAACTCAAGTCGTATGGCCTATATCGTAGATGATAGCAACAACATAGGGGATGTGACGTCTACCAATGCGACTGAAATGATAGTTCAAATATATCGAGGACAACACCCTATAGACCCCATAGGAGCAGATGGACACATATGGGGAATCGGTACGATTGTGACATATCCTGGCATAACTCTAAATAATACTGACGGGGCATCTTGGGTGGTTGGCTTTTCCGGACATCGTAGTGGAAGCGCGACGGTAGATATTCCTCCTACCGGTATGACACATCGTAAATTGGCTTCAGGGGTGGGTAGTGCGGGAGGCCATGACACAAATGGAGGAGTTTCTTCCTGGACT
This sequence comes from uncultured Candidatus Saccharibacteria bacterium, assembly GCA_964362545.1. Taxonomy (GTDB): domain Bacteria; phylum Patescibacteriota; class Minisyncoccia; order Phycocordibacterales; family UBA9973; genus UBA9973. The sequence continues at coordinate 16,148 of CAYIEM010000007.1, read as the reverse complement.
AGCTCTGATGTTTCAGCAGGTGTTACGAGTAGCGGCTGGAAGGCTAGAACTGTGGAGATAATCCCTGCTCCACTGGCTACGTCGGTTTACCATAATCTTACCGTAAGTTCTTCCGGACTTGGTTCTGGCGTCATTACTTCGATCCCAGGAGGAATAAATTGTGGTATCGCGTGCCAAAATATTTTCCCTGAGGGTTCCGGTGTTACTTTATCTGTCATGCCAAATTCGGGTTCCGCATTTTCCAGCTGGTCTCAAGATTGTTCTGGTGGCGGAACATGCAATCTAACAATGACTGCTGATAAAAATGTGGTTGCGGATTTCGTAGTTGATACTTCGCAGATAGCTTTCGACGCTCAATCAGAAAATACCACAGGAAGTGGTGCAGCCAGTAGTCTTACAATATCTCATACTGTGGGTATTGGCGCGAACCGAATCCTCGTGGCTAGTGTTAGCATATTCGATGCGACGAATCCTATGACAACTGTATCTTCTGCTACTTACGCAGGAGCGTCTATGACTCTTCTGGCAGCTCAAAACGATCCTGTCAATCGTGTTCGCACTGAAATGTGGTACATACTCGCACCTTTCTCGGGTATAAACAATATAGTTTTTAATTTTGCCGAAGGCGTTACTCCTACAAGCGTTAAGGCGGCCGGCGGTGCAGTATCTTACTCGGGTGTTAGCCAGGTATATCCTCTTGGTACTGTAGTGACTGCGAACGGTTCAAGCGCTACTCCTTCGGTAACTGTAGCAAGTAACGCTGGGGAGTTTGTGATTGACGCAGTCGGCTTGCGCACAAATACGACTGGAGACCAAAGTCTTACCCAGGGCATAGGGCAAACAGAAAACTATAATGGAGCTAGTGCATTATCGAGCGAAAGTAACGTTATCGGAGCTGGGTCTAGAAAATCAGGCGCTCCTTCCGTCACCATGTCTTGGACGGCGACTACTTCTGCCAGTTGGTCAATTATTGCAGTGCCAATAAGACCCACCAATACCGCTCCGCCTACTACTTACACCGTCACCGCTTCGGCTATTGGAACGAATGGTATAATCAGTCCACCTTCTCAAACTGTTCCATCTGGTTCTACCACTACATTTACTGTTATTCCAAATTCCGGTTATGTTGCTTCTGTTAATGGGGGTGCCTGCGGTGGGTCGCTTGTAGGCAATACTTACACTACAGGTGCGATTACCGCCAACTGCACAGTGACAGCTAGCTTCTCGATCGATAACCCACCTCTATCTTTCGATGCCAAATCAGAAAATACTACCGGAGGTTCTGCGGCCAGCAGTCTCACGATATCCCATACTGTGGGTACTGGCGCGAACAGAATTCTGTTGGTTGGAGTAAGTCATTTTGACGCCACAACTCCTATGGCGGTCGTATCCACCATGACTTATGCAGGAGCAAATATGACCTTTATTGCAAGCAAGACTGATGCTAGTAATCGTATCCACACGGAGATGTGGTATATTCTTGCGCCTGCTATAGGCACAAACAATATAGTCATTAATTTCGGTGAAAACTGTACTCCTACCTGTACTTCTGTCGCTGTTAAAGCGGTTGCTGGCGGCATCTCTTATACGGGTGTTAGCCAGACAACTCCGCTTGGCACAGCTGTGACTGCAAGTGGCACCAGCACCACTCCATCGGTAAGTGTCACGAGTGCCACTGGTGAGTTTGTGGTAGACGCAGTTGGTTTGCGTACAGATACTAATCAGACAATCACAAAAGGCATAGGACAAACGGAACATTACAACATAGCTTCCGCAACCTCTGGTACTTCTAATGTCATCGGCGCAGGGTCTGAAAAGGTGGGCGCCACATCAGTCACCATGTCCTGGACGGCCCTTGTTTCCCAGAATTGGGCGATTGTTGCTGTGCCAATAAAGCCTGCTCCCACTACACCTACTACCTATATCGCTTACGCCTCGGCTGGACCAAACGGTACAATTGATCCGCTCCAACAAACTGTCAACTCTGGTTCTACTACTACATTTACCGTTACTCCGATTACTGGATATACTGCTTCTGTTTTGGGTACTTGTGGTGGATCGCTTGCAGGTACTATCTATACTACGAATGCAATCATTGCTGATTGTACAGTGTCGGCAACCTTTAGTCCGACCGTGGCGGCATCTGAGTATGCAAGGTCAATAACCATTGATTTCACCAAGGTATCAGCTACAACCCAGACCGATTTCCCAGTTTTGATTAGCGGAACTTATCCATATCTAGCGGCGATACCTACTCTTGGTGGGAAAGTTGCGAATGCTAGTGGCTACGATGTTGGTTTTTACTCTGACGCTGGTCTTACGACAAAACTCAAATGGGAAACTGAAAAATATGTATCGACCACAGGAGAGGTGGCTTATTGGGTCAAGGTTCCTTTGGTTTCTGCGATAGCCAATACTACAATCTACATGGGATACGGCGATCTGGCTATAACCACAGACCAATCCGATAAAATCAATGTTTGGGACGCCAACTTCAAAGGCGTATGGCATTTGCCGAATGGTACGACGCTTTCCGCGGTAGATTCGACCGTCAATGCCAATAGCGGGACAATCACTGGTGTCACTGCTACTGCCGGGAAGACAGATGGAGGCGGTAATTTCTCCGGGACTTCAAAAATAGCAAAGACGGCAGCTCTTAATATTCCTGCTTTGAACGGGGATCAGACTATAGAGTTCTGGTTCAATAAACCATCTATAAGTGGGAATCAAGAATCGGTACTTACAACGAAAGTTTCCTCAAGTGGTAACGCTACCCAAGTCGTGATCGACTCTTCTGGCAGAGCCAGAGTAAAAAAATCAGGAGGTGCGGGTGATATTCTTCCTTCAACCACTGTTCTTTCTACCTCCGTCTGGCACCATGTTGCATTTACGCGCAGTGGAACCAGTAATAAACTTTATATAGACGGGGTACAGAATATTACTTCTACAACCGCCCCACTCACAGGTACTCCGAATACTATATACATAAGTACACATAACGGGGGGGCTGGGGAGCCATATGTTGGCCTTGTGGATGAAGCCCGCATATCGTCTACGGCCCGATCCATAGATTGGATAAAAACAGGATATAACAACCAAAATTCGCCATCTACCTTCTATGCCGTGGGGGCTGAACAGCCGATTCCATAATCTTCTCTATCTTAATTTGTTGTATACTATTTTGAAATGAGTAATCTTGGAGCTAGGGAAAGAATACGAAAGTTGCAAAGCGAGATTACTCGTCTTAGAGAGGCGTATCATACAAAAAATGATCCAAATGTTACGGATGAAATATACGATTCTCTGACAAAAGAGTTAAAAATCCTCTTGCAAAAGTACCCCGAATTTGAAGACCCAAATTCTCCCCTAAATAGAGTGGCTGGTAAACCTCTGGATAAGTTTGTAAAAGTCAGGCACGAAATAAAAATGTTTTCCATAGGAAATGTTTTTTCCGATGAGGAACTTTTCGCGTGGAAGAAAAGAAATTTAAAACTTCTACCAATGTCAAGGTCGAACCTTGACATTGAGTACTTTTGCGAATTGAAATTCGACGGGCTCGCCGTGTCCCTCATTTACGAAAAAGGAAAATTCATAAGAGGCGCCACGAGAGGGGATGCGAAAGTCGGCGAAGACATAACTTCCAATTTAAGAATGATCGAAAGCATTCCACTCACGCTTCACGCTCCTTTTCCTGCTAGGATCGAAGTTCGCGGAGAGGCTATAATGAAGAAACGTGTACTACAAGAACTCAACAAAAAAAATGAGAAAGAAGGTAAACCGCTTTTTGCAAACTCTAGGAATGCCGCCGCAGGTTCTCTTCGCCAGCTTGACCCCAATCTGGCGAAAGAAAGGCATTTGGATTTCTTCGCTTACGAAATCGCTCAGATAGGAGGGGAGGAATGGAAAAAATATATAGAGAAACATTCTAACAAGCATGAATTGTTAAAAAGACTTGGATTTGCAGTCGACAGATATTCGGAAAGTTTTTCTTCTCTTTCGGAAATTCCCGGCTTCATGGATAAAATTTCAAAAATTAGAACTGGTCTTCCTTTTGGTATAGACGGAGTTGTTATCAATGTGAATGACACTAAAATATTCGAGCATCTGGGCGTGGCGGGTAAAGACCCGAGGGGAATTATCGCCTTCAAATATCCGGCGGAACGTGCTACGACGATTGTGAAGGATATAAAAATAAATGTCGGGCGTACTGGCGTGCTCACCCCTCTTGCCATCTTTAAACCGACGTCCATAGCTGGGTCTACAGTATCAAAGGCCACTCTTCATAACATGGATCAGATAGAAAGATTAGGTTTAAGAATAGGGGATACGGTAGTGATGGAAAAAGCGGGAGATGTCATTCCCAAGGTGTTGGAAGTCTTGATTCGGATGCGTACTGGCAAGGAGAAAAAGTTTAAGATGGTTGCCAAATGTCCGGCCTGCGGAGGCAGTATCGAAAAGAGAGGACTGGAGACTTCTCTTTCCGTCGCTTACTATTGCATTAATCCAAAATGCTTTGCGAAAAACGAGCGAGGGCTAGAGCACTTTGTCACTGCTTTTGAAATCTATGAATTGGGTCCAAAAATCTTGAGAAGATTTAAAGATGAGGGGCTGATCACCGATGCGGCGGATATTTTCACGCTCGAAAAAGAAGATATTGCGCTCTTAGATCGGTTTGGAGAAAAAAGTGCGGAGAATATTGTGGAAGAAATCAAAAATAAGAAAAAAGTAGTCTTCACGAGGTTTCTTTGGGCGCTAGGGATACTTCACGTAGGGGAGGAAACAGCTCGGGACCTGGCAGTAAATTTCGGTACAATAGACAAACTTGCGGGTGCAACTCTCGAGGAGATAAACGAGATAGAGAACATCGGTCCGGCTGTTTCTAAAAGTGTGTATGACTTTTTTCATGATAGGAATAATTTGAATTTTATAAAAAAATTGCAAAAAAACGGCGTAGTTATACAAAAAGCAGAAAAAAATAAGGATAGCAAATTGAGCGGACTTACTTTTGTTCTAACAGGAGCGCTTTCCGATATGCCTCGAGCTATGGCGAAAGAAAGAATTATTTCCTTAGGCGGAAAGGTATCTGGTTCTGTCTCTGGAAGTACTTCATATGTAGTAGCGGGAGAAGATGCTGGGTCGAAGTTGAAAAATGCGCAAAAGTTAGGTATAAAAATAATAAACGAGAAAGATTTTTTAAATATGTTACAATAGAAATCCATGCAGAATAAAACGCAAAACAAATTAAAGATTCTGACCATTTTTGCCGGATGTCTGTTGTTTCGACTTTTGCCTCTTCGAGCGCCGAATGTCGAACCAATAATGGCTTCCCTTATGCCGCTTTCCAGAAAATATGGCGCTTTTTTTTCTTTCGCTTTTGGTTTCTCAAGCATATTCTTGTATGATATGCTGACTAGCTATGGTTCCTGGACGTGGGTAGTAGGCATCACTTATGGACTTACAGGTGTAGCCTCATTTTTATATTTCAAAAACAAGAAAGGGTCTTCGATTTGGGATTTCGCTAAATTTGCTTTTGTGGCTACAATCGTTTTTGATTTAGTAACTGGGGTGTTGATGGCTCCGTTTTTGGGGCAGAACATTTGGAACGCATTTTTATTACAAATTCCTTTTACCGCACTTCACCTAGCAGGGAACATCGGTTTCGCGCTTACTCTGAGCCCCCTCCTAAACAAATGGCTTGCTTCAAAAGAATTTTTTTCTTTGGTAAATGGTTCTGAGTTAAAGTATAGTTTTGAAAAATAATTTTTTCCACCCTTTCTTTTTTGTCTAAATAAAGGTAAATTACTAAGCATGGAACCGTCGCATAGCGGTCTAGTGCGCGCGCTTGGAAAGCGCGTAGGCTGAAAGGTCTCGAGGGTTCGAATCCCTCCGGTTCCGCCACGAGCAGATAGCACTGGGCGTTTTATTTTTAAGCATTTCTAAAGATTAAAGTACGATAATATAATTATATGTCAGACTTACCAAAACCAGCAGATGATGGTCTTGCCGATCACCTCAAGGGAATGATGTTTCCCGAAGTTTCACTTGCCTCGACAGATAATAATCTAGTTAGCACAAGTGAGTTAAAGCAAGGATTAACTGTGATATATTGTTACCCTCTCACTGGTAGACCAGATCAAAAGCCACCCAAAAATTGGGAAGAAATCCCTGGCGCTAAGGGTTGTACGCCACAGACTTTAAGTTTTAAAGAAAGATATGACGAATTTAAAAAAGAAAATATAAAATTATTTGGGTTGAGTACTCAAACTACAGAATATCAAAAAGAAATGGCAAAACGTTTAGATGTGCCATTCCATATTTTGAGCGATTCAGACCTTAAACTAACTAAACTTTTGAATCTTCCTGTTTTTGAAGTAGAAGGAAAAATCTTGTTAAAGAGGTTAACAATGATTATTAAAGATGGAATTATTGTGAAAGTTTTTTATCCCGTTTTTCCGCCGAATTTAAATGCAGAGGAAGTGTTGGAATGGGTAAGATTGAGAATTTATGAAAACTAGAGCGTTCAAACAGCTTATACTGTGAAAAAGGTAATTGTTTTGCATAAAAAAGAAGGAGAAACGCCACTCGAGGCGGTAGAAAATTTTAGGAATAAAAATCCTGAGTATCCGGGCATACCTCTGACCTATGCCGGTCGGCTGGATCCGATGGCAAGCGGGGTTTTGGTCATTTTAGCTGGAGAGGAAACCAAGAGTAAAGAAAAATATTTAGCTCTGGAAAAAGAATACGACTTCGAGGTTTTGTTTGGTTTCGGTACAGATACTTACGATGTTTTAGGCAAGGTCACAAAGCATACCGTAAAGATAATCCAAAGAAAAGAGCTAGAAAAGGAAATAAAAAAGAACCTAAGAAGTTTTGTCGGTGAAATTACTCAACAATATCCGATGTATTCGTCAAAGACGGTTAATGGTAAACCCTTATTTGCTTATGCACGGGAGGGCAAGGGGATGGTTACCCCAACGAGGAGAGTTTTTATTAAAAAACTAAGATTAATTAAAATAAGAGAAATAGATAATAAAAGATTGTTCAAAAACATAGAGAGAAGAATACGAAAAGTACATGGGGATTTTAGACAAAACGAAATTTTAAGAATTTGGAAGAAAAATTTGCTGACCAATACAGATGGCAGGAAATTCTTCGTAGCTAGTTTTAAAATAAAATGTAGTAGTGGTACTTACGTCAGAACTGTGGCGGATACTCTAGGGTATAAACTCCAAATAGGAGCTCTGGCTTTCTCCATAAAAAGGACTAAGGTTGGGAATTATGCTTGACTTTCATATATTTGTGGTAAAATAAAGGTGAGTTCTTTTATTATCTTAATAAGTGTCCAAGATGTTAGAAGTGTAACTTCTATGGGCAGTAGAATAAAACTATGAAAGGTTTTAGTGTGAACATAGAGAAAGAAACTTTAGAAAACATAAATTTTCGAAAGGTACTTTATACCACTAAACACAGTCAGCTTGTGCTGATGTGCCTTAAGCCTCATGAGGAGATAGGGATGGAAACGCATACAGGCAATGACCAATTTTTCCGTTTTGAGAAGGGACAAGGTAGGGGCGTTATTGATAGTAATTTTTATGAGATAAGCGAAGGGTCGGCTATCGTTGTGCCGGCGGTGGCAGAACATAATATAGTCAACACTTCGGAAACAGAAGACTTGAAATTTTATACCATTTACTCCCCAGCCCATCACAAAGACGGTACAGTGCATATGACAAAGGGAGAGGCGGAAAAAGACGCAGAAGAATTCGACGGGGTAACAACAGAGTAGAACAGGTATATAATGTATAAGTGACTCCTAATATATTTGAAGAAGAATACAGAAAGTTAAATTCATCTCAAAGGGAAGCGGTAGAGACGATAGATGGTCCGGTCATGGTAGTGGCGGGCCCTGGTACGGGCAAAACCCAAATCTTGGCTCTGCGGATAGGCAACATTCTAAAGAAAACTGATGTTGGGGCGGATTCTGTTCTATGTCTCACATTCACTAATTCCGCTGTACGTGCCATGCGAGATAGATTGCATAAATACATAGGTAATACTGCATCTCGTGTCGGGATAATGACTTTTCATAAATTTTGCGGGGAAATTATAGAGGAGTTTTATTCCGTACTTCATTTTGATACTGCGCCTAGAATTCTGGAAGATGCGGAGAGTGTATCCATATGTGACCAAATTTTAAGAGAGAATGAATGGAAACATCTTCGTCCGAGAGGAGATATCGGAAGGTATTTCAAGGAATTAAAGTCCTTGATCTCTCTTTTAAAACGCGAGAGACTTTCTCCTTCGGACTTCCTAAAAGAAATTGAGAATGAGATAAAGGAGACAAAGAAAGACCCGGAGAATATCTCAACTCGTGGAGAATCGAAGGGGAAGATGAAGAAAGAATTTACCAAAAAGATAGAAGGATTGGAACGTACCAAAGAAATAGTTATTTTTTACGAACTGTACGAGAAAAAGAAGAAAGAAGAATTCTTGATGGATTACGACGATGCTATTTTATATGCCCTAGAGATAATGGAACAAGGGGAAGAAGCTCGCGCCTTAGTCCGTGAAAAATATATGTATGTATTGATCGATGAACACCAGGATTCGAGCGGATCGCAGAACGACTTATTAAAGGCAATATGGCAGGATGAAGAAAAGCCAAATATTTTCGCGGTTGGCGACGATCGTCAGCTTATTTACGCATTCGGCGGAGCCAAGATGTCGCACTTTGAAGAATTCAAAAACATGTTTGGTAAAGCGAAGGTGATATTTTTGACTGATAATTATCGTTCCACTCAAAATATATTAAACACAGCTGATGCGCTACTCCAGAGTTCTTTTTCGGATAAAAAACTTGTTGCTACCATAAAAGAGAATCATAATCTGAAATTGTTTGAGTGCGATTATCCTCGTGATGAAATAATACTCTGCGGTCTGGAGATTAGAGAAAAGCTGGAGAGTAATCAGATCAATATCGATGATTGCGCTCTGCTTGTTCCTAAAAATAGGCAGGTTTCCTCTGCCCTCACAATCTTAAGAGACATGGGAATAAAAGTCGCTTCCATGCAGAATCTCTCTCTTTTTGAGACTAGAGAGTTTGGAACCATGCTCCGAATCCTAAAAATTTGCGTAGATAGTAGCGATAAATCTTCACTTGCGTCGCTTGTTCTCGATCCTGTGGTAGGTATCCCTGTACTTTTTGCCCATGAATATTTGTATCAAAAACGAAAAGAGAGCGTCGCTTTAGATAGTCTTCTTTCCGTGGAAGCAGATCTTTTTAGCCAGAATGAAGAAATCAAATCTTTTACTGAAAAATTGAAAAATATAATTATGAAGTCGAACACTGTCGATGTTTATGGTTTGATCCAAATTATCGGGGAAGAAATATTGATAAAGGACGCGGGGGACCATGACGAGCTATTGAAGAGGATAGAAATCATTCGCAGTCTTCTCCACCTAGCTCTCTCTTTTTCAGAGAAGCGGAGCACAAAGGACAAAAATTCTATAGCCCTATTTGTGGCCTTCATAGAAAGACTTGAAGAGTACGGGGAGAACATACCTCTAGCGGTGTTTGAGAGTAGTGAGGGGGTCAAAGTCATGACTCTCCATGCTTCCAAAGGTTTAGAATTTGATTTTGTGTGGATAGCTAATATGGATGAGGGTTCTCTAATGAAAGGTAGACGGAGGTCGTTTCAGTTGCCAGAATCTGTGGCGGAAAAAATAGAAGAGAAAGATGAGATGACTGCTAAGAGAGAATTGTATGTGGCTATAACTCGGGCAAAAAAATTCTGTAACCTATCTTTCTCAAGATTCTCCTATGGGGGACAAAATCAAGAGTTGGCCGGAATAATTTCTGATTTACTTGATTCCGGAGGTATCTTTGACCAACTTTCCCATATAGAGACAGAAAATAACATTCTCGCTCATAATCCGAGGATGTACGTGGTTTCAGAGAGGAAGGAATCCAATGATAATGTTGTAGAGAAATTGAAAAAGATAGTCGCGAAAGAATACACAGATATTAATGTGTCTGTATCTATGCTCAATAACTTCTTCGAGTGTCCCAGGAAGTGGTATTTCAGGAATTTACTAAAGCTTCCGGAGCCGAAAAGCGAAAGTCTGGAATGGGGGAGTGCCATACATACTGCCATAGATAAGATTCTGGAATTAGGGGATATTCCAACAAAGAAAGAAATCGAAGAAATAGCGGAAAACGATAAGCAAGTTTTTAGGATCGTTTCAAACTGGGTGGAGAACAGGTTGCCTCAAATAAGTGAAACAAGAGAAAATGAAAAAAGCATTTCTGTCCGTGACGAAGAATTTCCCCATCTCAGTATCTACGGAAAAGTGGATTTGATAGAAGAATTAAGCGATAAAGACGTGCGTGTGACGGATTTTAAAACTGGCAATCCTAGGAAGAAGTCAGATATAGAGAAAATAGATGAGGAAGGCCGAATGAGCGACTATATGCGTCAGCTCGCGATGTATTCGTACCTTTTAGAACAATCTAGGAAACAAAAAGTGAATGTGAGCGAGTCTCGCTTAGAATTTCTGGAAGCAAAAAACGAAAAAGAAAGTTTTTATAATACTGTAATCAATAAAGAGCAGATCAATCTATTAATTAAAGATATAAAAGACTATGACAATATGGTGAAGGGGGGTAAATGGATAGACAGGCCTTGCAATTTTAAATCGTATGGCAAAGCAAATGCAATCTGCAAATACTGCAAAATGGCAGAGATTTACAAATAGTTTATGAAAAAAATCGCTATCATCGGATCGGAAGGAGGAATGTCTTGCGCCTATTTTACTGGAGCTATTTTAGCGCTCGTGGAGAAATTAAATCTTACAGACCCCTATATAGTAATAGGAAGTTCCGGAAGCACAGGAACGCTTGCATACTATGTGGCTAGACAATATAAATCTATAAAAAATATTTGGCAGAATCTTCTTTCTTCCAAAAAATTTGTTTCTTTTTGGAGATTAGACGAAATCATGGATATTGATTATCTGATAGATGAAGTTTTTAAAAGACAGGATATTTTAGATGTCCATGCGGTCAAAAATTCTAATATAAAATTTTTTATTTCTGTGACCAACATACATAATAAAAAATTAGAGTATATCAGCAACAAGGATGAAGTTGATATTTTTGAAGCTTTAAGAGCATCAAATGCCGCTCCAGTCGCTTACAACAAATGGGTAAAGATAAGAAATAATCAATACGTGGACGGCGCCATTGAAGCGCCTTTAGATGTAAATATTAAAAAGGCCAAAAAGGAAGGAGCCGAGATTATTATTGCTTTTGATAATTCTCATCACGATTTTATTCCAGGATTTCTTTTAGAGTTGTATTCATTGTTTATAGGCAGATATTTTCGCAAAAGAGTAAAATCTTACGTTAAAAAAACAGAACATCATTATAGTGATAAAAACATATTAATAATAAAACCTAGCATAACGTTGCCTACGACAACTTTAGACAACAACAGGAATCGCCTTATTAAAACGATGCAAATTGGGTATAATGATGTTGTGAACAAGGCTGATCTTATTCGAGAGCTCTTAGTTAAATAGATTTTAGCAGAGTTTATAGAAACTCTGCGATAGCAGAAAATCTAGGAAAATGATATACTTCTTTCATGACTATTATATTTGATATTTTAAGGGAACTCGAAAAGATGTCTTTCAACTACAAGGGCATGCGAGTGGACTTTTTAGGACTGCCAAGGTTTAGTAAACATTCACCTGGCTCGCTCAGTGGTACCATGTCCTACCTTATTAAGAATGGTCTAGTAGATGATTGCGATGGTCTCTTTGTTACACTAAAAGGTAAAAATTACATTAGGAAAAAAATTGATTCACTGAAGCAGTTTGATTTTGCTTTTGACAAAGATTTACCAAAAGACTTGATAGTGATGTTCGATGTTCCGGAGCCGAAGAAAGCAGAGAGGGAATGGCTACGCTGGCATTTAAAAAAATTCGGTTATGCGATGATCCAAAAAAGCGTCTGGGTTGGCCCCTCTCCTTTGCCAAAAGATTTTTTGGACTATATTAAGCGTATTGGTTTAAGAGAGAACTTGAAAACTTTCAAGCTTGCCAAGGGTTACAACTTCAAAAAAGAATAAGTTTCTGTATTTTGTTAGAATTTCTGCTATAGCAGAGTTTTTAACAAACAAAGAGAGGCAAGATTGATATGATGTATTGAGCTCTAAAGCCTCGGTTCGTTGTCGAGCCAGCCGAAATAGAGGCCTGTGAGGAGAAATACCATCAACAAAATCACTAGAATCCAGTAAGTTTTGTTCATCTTTCTATTCTAGCATAAAAGATTTTTCATCTTGAAATTTTATCTTTTTGCGGTTAGTATTGAATTATGGCAGATAAAACTAACAAAAATAGCCAGATAATTCTTTTCTATAAATATGTCTATATAAAAGAGCCAGAACAAGTAGCTGTATGGCAAAGAGAAATTTGCGAAAGATTGGGTCTCAAAGGCAGGTGTATCATAGCGAGTGAAGGCATCAATGCCACCTTTGAAGGTACGAAAGAAAATATTGCCGAATATATTAAAGAATTAGAAAAAGACGAAAGATTTTTGAACATTCATTTTAAATTAAGCGCTGGCATAGGAGATGCCTTCCCAAAACTCTCCATAAAGACTCGCAAGGAAATTGTGTCGCTTCATCTGGGTGTTTGCGATGTAAATCCAAACGAAATGACAGGTGTTCATCTGAAGCCAGAAGAACTGCATGAATGGCTAAAGAATGGTCGTGAGTTTTATATTGTGGATATGCGTAATGCTTACGAACACAAAGTAGGATATTTTGAAAATTCCATTCTTCCGCCGATTGAGAATTTCAGAGATTTGCCGAAGGTGGTGGAGCAGATAGCACATTTGAAACATAAAACGGTACTCACAGTCTGTACCGGCGGAGTGCGATGCGAGAAAGCTTCGGGATTTTTGATCAAGGAAGGTTTTACGGATGTGTATCAGCTAGACGGCGGCATAGTGAGTTATGTGGAGAAATATCCGAATGAAGATTTCAAAGGAAAACTTTATGTTTTTGATAAACGGGTAACTATGGGTTTCTATACAGATGATGCCAAACACGAAATAATCGGCAAGTGCGACAGTTGTGGAGAAAAGTCGGAGAATTATGTAAACTGCGCGAATCCAGTATGCCATAGACACTTTATCGCTTGTGATAAATGTGTCGAAAAATCAGATAGAAACGTGTTTTGTCCAGGCGGCTGTGTGCTTAATCGTCATGGACGCAAAATTAGCCCCGTCGAGGCGAATTTGGTATAATTTTGATTATTACTAGTTTAATTTAAATATAAAAAACGTATGATTACATATCGTGTACATGGAATTCCTGTAGATTTTCATGGGGAACATTCAAATCTGGCTAAAGCATATCTTGAGAAGCATCATTTTACACCAGGCGGGGAAGAAAGATTTTTTGATCATGCTAAAAGAACAGGCACATTTCATTTTCAAGAAGAAGAAAGTGGCAAAAGGTTTACAATGGTTTATGACAAAGAAAAGGGTAACTATAGTGTTAGAGATACTGGAGAAAATTACCACTAAAATAAATTAAATGAGTGAAATTCAAAAAGGCAAAGAGCATCCGCTTTCTATTTTAGCCAATCAGGCTTATCAGGTTTTTTCTGATCTGGGTTTTGAGATTGCTTTCGGTCCGGAGCTGGAGAGCGAATGGTACAATTTCGATGTTTTAAATGTGGCCAAAGACCATCCGGCGCGGGATATGCAGGATACTTTTTGGATAAAGGGAAAGAAAGAATATGTGTTACGTACCCATAGTACCAGTGTGACAGCTAGGGCTTTTGAGCAAGCAGGCAAAGAAGACAGGTTACCTTCGGCTTTTGTATCCATCGGTAAAGTTTTTAGAAATGAAGCTACGGATATCACCCATGAAATGCAATTTTTTCAGATAGACGCAGCCATGGTGGGAGAAAATATTTCCATCGCAGATTTGAAAGGAGTGCTGGCTAATTTTTATAAAAAAATGTTGGGAGAAGAAGTAGAGATAGAGTTTCGGCCTAGCTTTTTCCCTTTCACCGAGCCTTCTTTAGAAGTGTTTGCCAAATTCAAAGGCAAATGGTTGGAAATGATGGGTGCTGGTATGTTGCATCCAAATGTTTTGCGGAATATCGGGCTTGATCCTGCCAAAATACAAGGATTTGCTTTCGGTGGGGGATTAGACCGTATTGCCATGATCAAGTGGGGCATTCCCGATGTCCGTGTTTTTTATCAAGGTGATTTGCGATTGAATCAGTTTTAATTCTTGATTTAATTTATGAAAATTTCTTACAATTGGCTTAAATGGTATGTGCCGGAAGCGCCTGACGCTGGAAAACTAGCGGATATTTTCAATTATCATATTTGTGAAGTTGAGAATGTTGAACACCGAGTGTTCAACAAGGAAGAGGATTGGATTTTTGATTTAAAAGTTTTACCGAATCGCGCGCACGATTTGCTTTCTCACCAAGGGGTTGCTCGCGAGCTCGCTTCGCTTCTTAATATTAAATATGTTGATCCTACGCCAAAATATAAAATCCCAGAATCGAAACCAACGAAACTCGGGAAGACTATAGAGAGCTCAAAGTGTCGTAGATATATGGGTAGAATCATAAGGAACGTGAAGATTGGGTCCTCACCGGAATGGGTGGTGAAACATCTGGAATCTATCGGGCAGAGGAGCATAAACAATATAGTGGATGCGACGAATATTGTAATGTACGACTGTGGTCAACCGACGCACGTTTTTGATTTAACAAAGGTGAAGGATTTGAAATTAAAAGTGCGAAACGCGAAAAATGGAGAAAAAATTACTCTGCTTGACGGCAAGGAAAAAATAATGAACGAAACGATGATGGTAATAGCGGACGACTACGGTAATTCTCTCGATATTGCCGGAGTTAAGGGAGGAAAGTATGCCGAGCTTACTTCGGACACCACGGACATTATACTGGAGGCCGCTAATTTTGATCCGGTGTCTGTGAGAAAAACTGCCCAAGCGCTCAACATAGTGACTGATGCGAAAAAGCGTTTCGAAAATGATTTATCTCCGGAGCGCGCAGAGTATGGAATGACAGAACTCTCTGCCTTGATTTTCGAGATGTGTCCGGAAGCTGTATTCGAGGATGTGGTGGATGTTTATCCGAAAAAACAAGAGGAGAGGAAACTTTCTTTTTCAATAAATAGAATGTCGAGTATTTTGGGTATGGAAGTGTCCATTGATGAAGTGAAAGACGTTTTGAAACGATACGATTTTAAATATACAGAAGGTAATGGAAACTTTGAGATTGTTGTTCCCCCGATGCGTCTTGATTTGGTAATAGAGGAAGACATGGCGGAAGAAATTGGCAGGATTCTCGGATATGACAAGGTAAAAGGAAAAATCCCGGAGATTGATTTTCAGCTGAAATTAAATGATACCTATGCCAAAATATCTTGGGCGAGAAATAAATTATTAAGCGAAGGGTATTCTGAAGTCATGACTTATGTTTTCAGAGACAAAGGGGAAGTGGAAGTGCTCGCTTCCGCTTCGGACAAAAAATGCCTGCGGACGAATTTAAGTGACGGACTGAAAGAGAGTTTAAAACTGAATCAGTTAAATGCGCCCTTGCTCGATGTAGAAGACATAAAAATTTTTGAAATTGGCACGGTATTTTTAAAAGACAGGGAAGAGATGTATGTTGCTTTTGGAGATAAAAAAGAAGTTAAAGAAATGACGCTTGATGAATACACAAAATCGGCAGAGTCATTTTTGAATGGTCTGGCTGGGATTGGGTTAGAATCTGCCATGAAGACAGATTCTAAAGGGAACCGAGGACCTGAAAAAATGACTCTGCCGATGAAGTTTAACATGTGGTCCTTATTTCCTTTCATCGCCAGAGACATTGCTCTTTGGGTGCCAAACGGAGTAGAAAGTTCTCAAGTTCATAAAGTTATAAAGGAGAATGCAGGGGATATGGTTGTAAAAGGCCCGGAGTTATTTGATGAATTTAAAAAAGATGACAAAACTTCCTACGCCTTCAAATTAGTTTTTCAATCACTCGAACGCACGCTTACAGACGCAGAAGTGAATGAAGTTATGAATAAAATAACGGAAAAATTA
>CAYIEM010000006.1:6887-41646 GCA_964362545.1 uncultured Candidatus Saccharibacteria bacterium | reverse complement strand
TTTTTCTTGGTGGCGTATATATAAGAGGAAACAGAAGGATGTCTCCTGGTCTTTCCATATCCATAATGCGCTCCCGCCTCAAACATTTTTTCTATGCTTATTGGGGCATTTGTATTTACAGTTCCTTTATTTTGCATAGGGGTTATTCTAACAGAACATTTGCCCTTTTGCAAATTTCACGATACAATTAGTTCAACTTTAAATATGGATGAAATTCCAGATAAACATAATGCCAGAGACAAGGAGATAGTAAGTTCTCCTCAGGTTTTCGAGAGTAAAATTCATGATTTACTTAATGGGTCTGTTATCAGGTGTATAGGTAATCGAATTTTAATTATAGGATCTACGGCTGATGGTCCTAAAATAAATTTAATTTTTGACGGTCTTAGTTTCTCAGGTTTTTTCAGGGAATATGGGGATTCAGGCAACATAGAATTGCGACAACCACTAGTTAAAAAGTTTTTCAGGTATTACCTCAGTAATGTATTTGATCCTAAATCTAATCCTAAAATTACTATGACCGACAATTTTTCGTATTTAAAAACTGCTCTCGAAGAAGAGAGTTCGTAATTTTCCAACGACTAGGTCTTGCCTAGTCGTTGTTAAAGTTCTTATAACTTAACCACTCGAAGATTTCTATTTTGAATGATTTTTTACTTTGGAAGTATTTTGGAAAAGCTTCTATATTTAATATTTTATTTTGAATCCTCTTCATTTCTAAATAATCTAGGTAGCTTGATTGCTTATAGTTTTGTAAATATCTGAGTGTGTCTTCCTTATTTTTTATCCCAATCTTTTTCCAATCTTTTTGTATTAGTTTTACGGGATTTAGATGGATGTATGAAAACAAATATTTTAAATAACGATCATTGTTTAGATACTCAGATTTAAATTTACCCTCAAATAAACTGCCCGTTCTATTGTATTTTTTGTTGTAGTACATCGCGTAGGCGGTTGTAATTTTTTGCATAAATTTGCTTATACCACCTTCTTCAGCTTGGGTGATCAAGATGTGAAAGTGATTTGGCATGAGACAATAACATCCGATGAAAACAATTTGTTTTTCTCTTTCAAAATCATAAGGACCTTCTTTTTTGGCAAGGCCGAAAGTTCTAAAATTATTCATTGAGTTACAAGCGTACAAAAGACTCGTGAAACGAAAATAGTCTTGGTTATTGTGAAAGATTGTCTGTTTACTGTTTCCTCGATTGTATACATGATAATATTCGCCGTTAGCTAGATTTGTTTTTCTGATAGACATAACTACAGTATACACCTAGAAAGCTGCTAGGCAAGACCTAGTCGTTCTTAGTTATTTTTGCTTTGCCACGTCTCATACTTTTTTTATATAGATTTTCTTTGACCAAAAGACCTTTTTCGGGTAGTATGGAAGAATGAAACAGTCTCAACTTTTTACCAGGACCCGCAAAGAAGCCCCAGCGGATGAAACATCCAAAAACGCCGAGTTGCTGATTCGCGGAGGGTTTATAAATAAAGAAATGGCCGGGGTGTATGATTTTCTGCCCTTAGGTTTGATGGTTTTGAATAAAATTACGGGTATCATCCGTGAGGAGATAGATGCTATCGGTGGCCAAGAGGTTTTTATGAGTTCTCTACAGAGAAAAGAATTATGGGAAAAAACAGGAAGATGGAACAACGATGTTTGGTTTAAAACTAGCTTGAAGGAAGATACGGAGTCTGATGGAAATCGTTCCGGAGAAAAAGGTCTTGCTTTTACACATGAAGAACCGCTCACGAACATGATGGAGCAGTTTATTCCTTCATATAAAGATTTGCCTAAGTATGTTTATCAATTCCAGACGAAATTTCGCAACGAAGTCCGGGCGAAAAACGGAATCATGCGTACACGTGAGTTTATAATGAAGGATTTGTACTCCTTTGATCTTGACGAGAAATCACACTTAGAATTTTATGAAAGAGCGAAAAAAGCGTATCAAAGAATATTTCAACGTGCAGGCATTGGTCACCTTACATATCTCACTTTTGCTTCCGGGGGAGCTTTTTCCAAGTTTTCGCATGAATTCCAGACTTTGACCAGCGCCGGTGAGGATACAATATATATAAATGAATCTAAAGGTATTGCTGTAAACAAAGAGGTATTCAACGCGGAAGTTTTAAGAAATTTAGGAATTGAAGAAAAAGATCTGGTTGAACGCAAAGCGGTAGAAGTTGGAAATATTTTTACACTAGGCACAAGATTCTCCGACGCGCTTAATTGTAAGTACGTTACAGAATCTGGTGAAAAAAAATCTGTTTTCATGGGTTCTTACGGTATCGGACCAGCGCGATTGATGGGTACAGTAGTAGAAGCGCTTTCTGACGACAAGGGAATAATCTGGCCGGAATCAATCGCGCCTTTTTTGGTACACCTCCTTTCTTTGGGCGAAGACGAAAATGTAATAAAAGAGGCAAACAAGATTTACGAGGTCTTGATAGAAAAAAATATTGAAGTTCTCTTTGACGATCGAGGGGCGATTTCTCCTGGCGAAAAATTTGCTGACGCAGACTTGATTGGCATGCCTTACAGGGCTGTCGTATCTCTGCGAAGTATGAAAGAGAACGGAATAGAGATTAAAAAAAGGAGTGAAGAGAAGGGCAGGGTTGTCTCTATAGATGAGTTATTAACTTTACTAAAGCATAGCGCCTAGTGTCTGTATTTACTTATGTTCGAAAAAATTTACAAATTAATATCAAATGATATTGGCATAGACCTAGGCACTTCAAACACCTTGGTTTATTTGAAGGGCCATGGCATTGTGATAAACGAACCCTCTGTCGTTGCAGTAAATATAAAAACCAACCAAATTCTTGCTGTTGGCGAAAAAGCTAAGGAGATGTTGGGACGCACTCCAGGACATATAAGGGCCGTTCGTCCGCTTGTGGATGGCGTTATATCAGATTTTGAAGTTACAGAAGAGATGCTTTCATATCTAATAAATAAAGCTGATAAGATGTCTAAGAAACTTGGGAGACCAAGAGTGTTAGTGGGGGTGCCCTCTGGTACGACCAATGTGGAAACGCGTGCGGTTTATGACGCTGCACGTTCTGCTGGAGCAAGAGAAGTATTTCTAGTGGAAGAGCCCATGGCTGCAGCCATCGGGGTGCGTTTGCCTATAAAAGATCCAGTCGGTTCTATGATTATAGACATCGGTGGCGGTACGACAGATATCGCGGTTATTTCTTTAGGTGGAATAGTTAAATCTAAGAATCTGAAAGTTGCTGGCGATAGATTCAATAACGATATTATTTCGTATATGCGAAATGAATTTAAAATTTTAATTGGCGAAACTACGGCGGAAACTGTGAAGATAGCCATTGGTTCTGTTTTACCTGGCGAGTATTTGGAGACGGAAGTTCGTGGACGCGACATATTGACCGGATTACCTCGAGAAGTCGTGGTGACAGATGCAGACATTCGGGAATCTTTTTCTTTGTCGATTAGGGAGCTAGTGGAGGGAGTGAAAGATGTCCTTGAGACGACACCACCCGAGATTCTATCTGACATAATGCATAAGGGTATTACACTTTCTGGTGGCGGAGCACTGCTTTTGGGTTTGGGAGAGCTTCTGCAAAATGTTTTGAAAATTCCTGTTTATGTCGTAGATGATCCACTCACAGCTGTCGCTCGAGGAACAGGCGTGATACTCGATGATATTTCATCTTTTAGTGAAATCTTAATAGGGAATCAAGATGAGTTACCTCCTAGATAAAAGATTAAAAAGAAATAGTCTAATAAAATACACGACCCTAGTCGTGTTGTTGTTTATTTTTATTTATTTCAAGAACGGTATTTTTCGCGGGCTTTCTTATTTTTCACACACTGTTTTCAGTCCGGTTTTAGTGATAGGGGGCAATATTAGTGAAAAATTGTCAAATACAAGCGCATATTTTTATTCCAAAAAATCTCTTTTACTCCAAAATGAAAATTTTAAATTAAGATTAAATGAGGAAATCGCGAAAATGTCGAATTATAATTCTATTTTAGATGAAAACATTAAGATAAAAGAAATACTAGGACGCAAGGTGGAGAGGGACGAAATGGTTCTTGCGAGTATTCTATCTAAACCGAATCAGTCTCCCTACGATACGATAATCATAGACGCAGGAACAAAAGAAAGCGTAACGTTGGGACAGAGGGTTTTTGCGTTGGGTGATGTTCCAATTGGAACCATAGCGGGAGTATACCCCGGTTCTTCAAAAGTTATTTTGTTTTCAAGCCCAGGAGAAGTGACCGATGTGGTTATTAGCGGACATGATGTTTCTATGCAGTTGGTGGGTAGAGGCGGAGGAAATTTTGAAATGGTTTTACCCAGAGATCTCATACTAGAAAAGGGAACTGAAGTAGTTTTACCTGGCATTACCCCACACACAGTCGCAACAGTAGAAACCATAATTTCCGACCCGCGTGATTCTTTTCAAAAAGCATTACTGCTAAGTCCGGTAAATATTTTTGAATTGAAATTTGTGGAGATAGAAAAATGAAATTATTAGTTTTTTAGTTTAAAAATTTTTATGAAATATAAAGATTACGAAAGCAAAATATTCAACAAGGAAAGTTTTAAGGAGCAAATTAATTTTGCAAGGTCAGAAGCTAAAATAGAGTTAGGTGTGTTTGATGAATCTGAATTATATGATGGATTATGGATTCCATTCAACTTGGAAAGAAAATATATAGACTATTTGATTGAACGCAAGGAGTACGAAGAAGCGAGAGAAATTTTGATCAGAATGAAACAATCCTATACAAAAGGCGAGTTTTCAAATTTTATAGAAATTTATGAATATAGATTAAATAGTATTATACACACTAACAAAAATATTGAAGAAGAAATCGTTTTGGCAAAAAGAGAGTTTAAT
This sequence comes from uncultured Candidatus Saccharibacteria bacterium, assembly GCA_964362545.1. Taxonomy (GTDB): domain Bacteria; phylum Patescibacteriota; class Minisyncoccia; order Phycocordibacterales; family UBA9973; genus UBA9973. The sequence continues at coordinate 36,768 of CAYIEM010000006.1, read as the reverse complement.
AATCACACAATATTGATATTGTCCGTTATTGTTGGTGTTATAACTATATTTGGAACTGCCAATAATACATTATTTAGCCCTAATTACTTGGACGGTCTTTCTAGTTTCTTAGCAATTACAGCATCTATCATATTGCTAATTTGTCTCGCATTTTATGTTAACAATAAATCAAAGGACAGACAATAAAGATTGTCGAAAAATAAGTTTATGCTTGGATTTACAGAAGAACAATTCAAAAAGGTAAAAGAAAAAGGTGAGATTTTCTACAAATCTATAGTTGAGATTTATTGCCCATATTTCAAGGAAAAAATATTATTCAGTTCAGCTGGGCTGGAGCATCTGAAATTCAAAAGGCGAGAAAAAACACGATTAGAACAAGACCAGTACATGCGTTTTAAATTGATTCATCTTGCTCCTGAAATTATTAAACTGTCTCATACCCTGCAAGGTTCATTAAAAATAAATAAATTTGAGAGAGTTCGTTCACACAATAGGACCGATATGGTTTTAAAGCAAGTTAGTTATTACGAATTTATTGCTTTGATAAAAAGGGATAGGGTGAAGGTAATTATTAAACAAATCGAAGATGGACAAAAATTTTTCTGGAGTATTATTCCACATTGGGGTATGGATGAAAGTACGAAGAGTAGATTATTCCATGATGGTTTTCCTGAAGAAGATTGAAAACAAAAAATCCACCTTTTCGGGCGGGTTCTTTGTTAGGTGCTTGGCTACAGCTTGAAAGCCGTGAGAGGGCGAACCCTCCAAACACCTATGAACATTATATCAGGTCGTAATACGATATCAAGGTGTATTTATCCACAGAAGTAAAAGTAGGCAATAGAAGTAATGCAATTCAAAATAGAAAAAAAGTTAAAGAATAGCTTGGGGCGTGCCGGGGTTTTGACGACTTTACATGGGGTTATAGAGACTCCGGCCTTTGTGGCTGTGGGTACCAAAGCGACGGTGAAATCCTTGAATCCGGAACAGGTAAAAGAGATTGGCACGCAAGCGGTGCTTGGCAATACTTATCATTTGTATTTGCAACCCGGAGATGAAATCGTGCGTGACGCGGGCGGTATCGGTAGATTTATGAATTGGAGTGGTCCTACGATGACAGACTCCGGTGGTTTCCAAGTTTTCTCTTTAGGCGCTGCCTATGGTAAAGATATTTCCAAAATTACCAAAGTAACAGACCTATCACTTTTAATCCCTGAACGATTTGATGATTCGGATGCGCCGAGGCTTGCGAAGATAGGAAACGATGGAGTTTCTTTCAAGTCCCATTTGGACGGCTCTATTCATTACATTACTCCAGAGAAGTCTATTCAAATCCAGCACAACTTGGGCGCGGATATAATTTTTGCATTCGATGAATGCACTAGTCCTGGGGAAGATTTGAAATACCAAGAGGAAGCCCTTGCTCGCACTCACGCTTGGGCAGAGCGAAGTTTAGCAGAACATATTAAGTTAAGCGCTGAAGAAAAAAAAGCTTCTCGTGCGGGGTCGCTGTCTGTGCCTGCTGGCACAGCGCTGCCTCTCGGCCCGTCGGCCTGCGAGACACCCCGCAGTAGAACTTTCTTTTTTCCCGCTTTATTCGGCATCGTGCAAGGAGGAAGAGATGAAAAATTAAGAAAAAAATCAGCAAAATTTATTGGCTCGCTAGCTTTTGATGGTTTCGGCATTGGTGGATCGTTTGCGAAAGTTGACATGTCTTCCGCGGTAAAATGGGTGAACGAAATTCTGCCGGAAGAAAAGCCTCGCCACTTGCTCGGCATCGGGGAGCCGGAAGATTTATTTATGGGGATAGAAAACGGCGTAGACCTTTTTGACTGCGTTTCGCCCACGCGTCTGGGACGGAATGGCACGATTTATACCAAAAACGGGAAGATAATTATTATGAATACAAAATATCGGAATGATTTTTCACCAATAGAAAAAGACTGCGAATGCTATACTTGTGGCGGGAAAAGGTCAGATCTTAAAGGAGCCCAAGGTCTGACCTTGAGGAGCCAAAGATATAGTAGGGCGTATGTGGCACATCTTTTTCACGGCAAAGAAATGCTCGCCGGTACCCTTGCCTCGATTCACAATCTGTATTTTATAGTTAATCTAGTCAAAAAAATCCGTCAGTCGATAATAGATGACAAATTCTTCGAATTCAAAGAAGAATTTCTAAGAACTTATTTAAAAAACTAAGTAGGCTGATTTTGTTTAAAATAATTTAATTTTGCCTGTAAATTTAGGTAAAAATATGCTATAATTAAGTGATGAAAGCAGTCATGCCACAATCTGTCAAAGCCTGTTTATGGTCATATGATACCGATATGATTGACCTTTCTGTGGTTGCGCATCGCGCGCGAGTCATTCAAAATGTTTTAAATCGTGGTACTAGCGAGGCTATTTCCTGGCTTCGTGAAATGTTTTCTGAAAGAGAAATCGCGGAAACGATAGAAAAAAGCAGTAGTTCCGACTGGAGCAAGCAATCTTTAGCCTTGTGGTCGCTTATATTTAACATTCGTCCGACGAGGGAGGGACGATTTAGGTAATATGGATTTACACTGGAACATTTTGGATGATAAAAGACGAGCCGTTCTTCCACTCTTCAAAGATTTTTCGAGTGATGGATTTTATCTGGCTGGTGGCACAGGACTTGCCTTGCAGCTTGGTCATCGGGATAGTGTTGATTTTGATTTCTTTAAGGAAGGCGATTTTGACACCGATCTTTTAGTGGAAAAAATCCTGAAAACCTTTAGTTCAGATAAAGTGGTCATTACTCAGAAAGAAAAAAATACAGTTTCTTGTTTAATTAATAGCAGTATTCAACTTAGCTTTTTCGGTTATCATCATTCTCTTTTAAAACCACTAATAAAAACTGACCATTTTGATATTGCTTCTGTTGTTGATATTGGTTGCATGAAACTATCCGCCATTACCAGTCGTTATGTGGAGAAGGATTATGTTGACTTATATTTTATTTTGCAAGATTTGCCGTTATCGGAATTTTTAGAAAATTTTGTGGAAAAATATCCGAATTTTGATAAAACTTTGATTTTAAAATCGCTTGTCTACTTTGACGACATCTTAGAAGAACCGATTTTGTTTAAAGAGGGTCATAATGTTTCATTTGAGACAATCAAAATTTTTTTACAGAAAACAGTGAAAACTTATTTAAAATAGAAAAGCTTTACTTTTGTTTTTACATGTTATAATAAAACTCATGAAAAAAAGTAAAATAAATAAACTTTCTCCAGCTTTGAAGCGACTTATTGTGTTAGATGATAACAAGTCCAAAGGCGCCCTGAGCGAGAATGTAAAAAGAAGTTCCGCGCCGGTCAGCCAGTTTGCCGAAAAGACCCTGATGCATTGTAACGGCGGTTCGACTATGCAGGCGGCGCTATGGTTGAAAAATCATTTAAAGAATGGAGGTAAGTTGGTGATTACTTTAGCGGGGGCCTTGAGCTCCTTCGAAGTCGGGGTGATGCTGGCTGAACTCATTCGTCAAAACAAAGTGCATTTGATATCGGCCACCGGGGCGAACCATGAAGAATCATATTATCGCTACGTTGCCCATTCACATTACGCCAACATTCCTCGTTACACCGAGCTGACTCCCGTCCAAGAAGCTGAATTGCGGGATGCAGGCTTAAGACGAATCACCGATACATTTTTGCCGGAAGACGAGTCTGTCCGCATCATGGAACCGCATCTTTTAAAAATGTGGAAAGAAGCGGAGAAAAAAGGAGAGAAGCATTTTCCGCATGAATACTTCCGCAGGCTTTTTGCCGAAAAATTAATCAAGCCCGATCCGAAGGCGAACCCGCTCGATTGTTGGGCTTACGCGGCTTATGAGAAAAACATTCCGATCGTTGTGCCGGGTTTTGAAGATTCCACTATGGGCAATATTTTTGGGAGTTATGTATACAATGGTCCGCACAAGAAGAAAGGCGATACAGTACTCGATGGCAATATTATGAAAACCGGTTTGGAATATTTTCACCTGATGTATGACTGGTATATGAAAGAATCTAAAGACGTGCCTATCGCATTCTTGCAATTAGGTGGGGGTATAGCCGCAGATTTTCCTATTTGTGTTGTTCCTTCTCTGAAGCATGATCTGAAACTACATGACAAGGTCAGAGATTGGGCAGGGTTCATTGAGATAGGTTCTTCACCGATGTCTTACGGCTCTTACTCGGGCGCTGGCGGTAAAGAGAAAATAACTTGGGACAAGCTTTCTACCAAGAGTTACTATCAGATTATCCAGAGCGATGTTACGCTGGCTTTTCCTTGGATTGCCGCGGTGTTGCTTGGTTTGTAAAATGTGCTTGGCAAATAATAAAACGGCCTCCTTTTTATTTGTGCGACAGTGTGTTATAATTGGGTGGTGAAAGTAGTAATACCACAATCTGTCAAAGCCTGTTTATGGTCATATGATACCGATATGATTGGTCTTTCTGTGGTTGCGCATCGCACTCGGATCATTCAGAACATTTTAAACCGCGGTACAAGTGATGCGGTTGCTTGGCTTCGCGAAACGTTTTCGGAAGAAGAAATTATGAAGGCGATAACAAAAAGTAGTAGTTCCGACTGGAGCAAGAAATCTCTGTCTTTGTGGTCGCTTATCTTTAACGTTCGTCCAGCGAGGGAGAGACGATTTGTGTAATATGAATTTACATTGGAACATTCTTGACGACAAAAGACGTGCCATTCTTCCGCTCTTTGAAGGATTTTCAAACGATGGATTCTATCTTGCTGGCGGCACAGGACTTGCTTTACAACTTGGTCATCGTGATAGCATTGACTTTGATTTCTTTAAGGAAGGTGGTTTTGACACTAGTCTTCTGATCGAAAAAATTTTAAAGATCTTTGGTTCAGAAAAAGTGGTTGTTACCCAACAAGAAGAAAACACCATCTCTTGCCTAATTGATGGCAGTATTCAGCTTAGCTTTTTTGGTTATCATCATTCTCTTCTGCAACCAGTTATTAAGACCGACTATTTTGATATTGCTTCTGTCATTGATATTGGTTGTATGAAACTATCTGCCATTACCAGTCGATATGTGGAAAAGGATTACATTGATTTATATTTTATTTTGCAAGGTTTGCCGCTATCGGAATTTTTAGAAAATTTTGTGAAAAAATATCCAAGTTTTGATAAAACTTTAATTTTAAAATCGCTTGTCTACTTCGACGACGTTCTAGAAGAACCGATTTTGTTCGAGGAAAATAAAGATGTTTCATTCGAGACAGTCAAATCTTTTTTACAAAAGACAGTAAAAGAGTATTTTAAATAAAAACTTACCAGTCAGCAAAATAATGGATAACCGCTTTTTCAAATTCAAGAATAAGTTTTTGGAGACCTATTTGAAGTAATGCACACAAACTCTTTACAATTTCTTGACACTTGTTATACTGATTTTTGTCAAGTTTCAATTCGATGAATAAGAAAAAAATCAAAAAACACGGCAAGAACTGGAAAAAATTTTGGAAGCTAGGAATGGAGGAATTCAATACTCAGAATTTTGACGTCAATGCTAGTGGCGAGCTGGTAGTAAAGGAAGGTTACTATCAGTACAACATGATGGATATAGTGAGAAAGTATGGTACAGTCGTCCGCGTATTTTTTCCATTTATCCTTGAAAACAGAGTGCGCGATTTGATAGAACTTTTTAATGCGTACATAAAAATTCTAAACTATAAAGGCAAGTTTTTTTATCATTATGTGATGAAATCCAATCAAAATCGCGACTTCGTTTTGCCGGCAATAGCCGAGGGAGCGCATATAGAGGTTTCCTCGGCTAATGAACTCTTCCTGGTTAAAAGAATGTTGGAACAGGACAAATTTAATCGTAAGATACGAGTTACTTGCAATGGACCAAAGACAGAGCAATACATAAGTTTGATCGAGGAGCTTCGCGGAAAGGGTGTGATAATAATACCGATTATAGAAAATCATCAGGAACTATACAGGCTTGAAAAGTTCAAAGGTGAGGTAGGTGTGCGAGTGAATCTCGACATAAAGGTGGACGCGCATTTTGATAAAAAATATAATCATTTCGGTTTTGACGAAGAAGAGTTGTCTAAGATCGGCAAGATAAGAAATTTATCAATGTTGCATTACCACATTTCCACTCAGAATGAAAAAATAGAAGGATTTATAAAACCTCTCAAACGCGCAGTTGTGCTTTACTCGAAGCTACGACAGCACAATCCGAATCTAGACACCATAAATTTCGGTGGTGGAATGGCTGTGCCTTACGAAAAAAGAAAAAAAATGTTTTCCGTTAAAAATTTGGTCCATAAAATAATTAAGACGGTCAAGAGAGAAAGCGACAAGCTTGGGATAAAACATCCTAACCTTGTTTGTGAATGGGGTAGTTATTTTACAGCTCCGTCTCAGATTACAATCTTTAAAATTTTATGTGAAAAAACTATTTTTAAAAAAGCTGATACTAAATGGTATTTCATCGACGGGTCTTTCATCACACACCTGACAGACACTTGGTCTCCGGTGCGACATAAATGGCATTTTACAACAGCCAACAACTTAAACAGTCGCAGATTGCAGAAAGTTTGGCTGGCCGGATCGACTTGCGACTCCGACGACCGCTATACTGCCTCCGGAAATTATGTTTTACTGCCGAAATTATCCGAAGATGCGCCTGAGTTATATCTTGTGGCTTTTGATACGGGTTCCTATCAAGATACTTTTGAAAATAATCACTGCTTACTTTCTAGGCCCGCGATAGTAGTTTGCCAAAATGGAGAAGTGAAGCTTTCTCGCAAGAGACAATCACCAGAGGATTTAGGCAAGCTTTTTGGTTGGAACGGAGACCATAAATGAAACATAAAAATATTTTTTCTATTTGCATTGCTGCTGTTTTGTTAACGACAAGTTTTTTTATTTTTAGGCATGACCTAAAAATAGACGAGCCGGTGATGGATGAGAATGTAAGTCACATCAAATATGTAAAAATCGCAGGAAAGACACTCAAAACCGAGCTTGCCTTAACTCCGGAGTCTCAAAGCAGGGGGCTTTCGGGCCGAACTTTGTTGAAAGAAGACGAAAGTATGCTCTTTATTTTCAATCAGGCAGGCAGATACTCCTTTTGGATGAAAGATATGAATTTTCCTATAGATATAATATGGATCGGGGAGGATTTACGGGTCGTTTACATCAAAGGGGAGGCTACCCCGGAGTCGTTCCCGGAGACTTTTGTGTCCAAGAAAGACGCTAAATATGTCTTGGAGGTGGAATCCTCGTTCTCTCTGAAGAATAATTTACAAGAAGGAGATGAGATAGAATTTTTGTCCTTCTAGGCTTGTCATTTCAGCTTTTTCAGAGACAGCTATTTACAGTTTTCTCTAACTGTTTTCTTTGTGGTTTTTTTGGGAGATTTTCACTTGTTTTCGCTGGTGTAAGTTATTTTTAAGAAGTATAATCTACTTCATGAAAAGTAATTTAGTTTTAAACAAAAGAGAATTAAACAAAATAAAGAATGTCAGAAATCGCGAGGGAGAAATAATTTCTCTTGATTTAAATAGAATTATTGACGCCGTTTCGAAGGCGTTTACCATAACAAGTGAAGGAGGAGAAAAAGAGGCAATAGATGTAGCGAAGAAAGTTTTTCACAGATTAACTCACATAAAATCCGAAAGTACTGAAAAAAAGTTCATTCCGACAGTAGAGATGATACAGGATATCGTCGAAGCAGAGCTTATGAGTCTGGGGTATCACGCTACTGCCAAGTCCTATATTTTATATAGATCAAAAAGGGCAGAATTGCGACGCGAGGTGGGCATTGTGCCTCCAGAGAGCAAGAAGGTATTTGATGAATCGAGTGCTTATTTCGCCGGCTCTTATCAGGAATTTATTTTTTACAGGACATATTCAAAATGGCAAGAAAGTCTGGGTAGGCGTGAGACATGGATGGAGACTATCGACCGCTTTATGGCATATATGAAAGAAAATCTTGGAGACAAAATATCCGCGAAAGATTATTCGGATATAAAGGAAGGAATTTTGAAACAGGAAGTTTGTCCTTCTATGAGACTTCTGTGGTCTGCCGGAGAGGCTTGTAGAAGGTCTAATGTCTGGGCATACAACTGCTCGTATGTAGCTCCATCTTGTTGGCAGGATCTAGGAGAGATAATGTATATATCAATGTGCGGGGCAGGACTCGGCTTTTCTGTGGAGTCTGAAACTGTGCAAAAATTTCCACAGATAAGAAGGCAAACTGGCAAACGTCTAGCGGCTCACATTGTGGAAGACAGTAAGGAAGGTTGGGCGGATGCTTTCGTGCTGGCTTGCAAGACTTGGGCTGATGGTTACGATATAGACTTCGACTATAGTAAGGTTCGTCCAGCTGGTTCTAGATTAAAGACTGCCGGTGGTAGCGCCTCAGGGCCTCAGCCTCTAACTGATGTCATTAGTTTTACCAAAAACAAAATATTAGCAAGACAGGGAAAACGCCTCTCAAACATAGATCTTCACGATATAATCTGCCAGATTGGTCTTATTGTTGTTGCTGGGGGGGTTCGTCGCAGCGCTATGATATCTCTTTCTGATATTGATGATGAGGCGATGCGCAAGGCCAAGCAGGGGCAGTTTTGGATAGAAAATGGACAACGTTCAATGGCCAATAATTCTGCTGTCTATAATCAAAAGCCCGGAGCTGCAGAATTTTTAAACGAGTGGATAGCATTGATAAATTCAGGTACAGGCGAGCGTGGGATTTTCAATAGAGGTGGTCTCTTGGCTCAACTCCCAAAGCGTCGTATCGAGAATTGGAAGAAAGCGGGGATTATTGATGATCAGAACGTCGTTGTCGGTCTGCCGGGTTCAAATCCTTGCGGAGAAATTACTCTCCGCTCCAAACAGTTTTGTAATCTTACCTCCATTGTAGTTCGACCTCATGATACTGTGGAAGATTTGAAAAGGAAAGTCAGACTTTCTACAATACTCGGCACCTATCAAGCTACCTTGACAGACTTTGGTTACCTATCGAAAGAATGGAAAGAAAATTGTGAGGAAGAGGCTCTACTAGGCACTTCTATCACTGGGTATTATGACAACGAAAAAATCAGGAATGATAAAGTTTTAAATGAACTTCGCGAAGAGTCTATTCGAGTAAACAAAGAATATGCTAAGAAAATGAGTGTCAATGCCTCTACCTGTATCACTACGATCAAGCCCCATGGCAATTCCGGTCAGCTTCTCTATGTGGGTTCAGGAATGCATCCATGGTATGCCAAGTACTACATCAGACGTGTTCGTATTTCCACCAATGATTCTTTGTATCAACTAATCAAAGACCAAGGAGTTCCGTTCAAGGCTGAAGTGGGGTATTCTACCGCTAACTCCACTGTCGCTGTAGTCGAATTTCCTATAAAAGCGCCAGAAGGTGCGGTCACTCGCGACCAAGTCTCTGCTCTCGATATGTTGAACGAATGGAAGAGACTAAAAGTTAATTATATCGAACACAATCCATCGGTAACTATCTATGTGGGCAACGAGGAATGGATAAAAGTTGCGAACTTTATTTATGAAAACTGGGATTTCGTGGGCGGGCTTTCGTTCCTTCCTCGCTCTGATCATGTTTATCAGCTAGCTCCATATGAAGAAATTACAAAAGAAGAATATGAGAAGAGAGTTAAGGAAATAAAACACATAGATTTTTCCAAACTTATTTACTACGAACAAGAGGATAATACTGTCGGCGCCAAAGAGTATGCCTGTGTTTCTGGAGTTTGTTCCATTGACGACGTTTTGGCTGAGGAAGCCAAAAAAGAAAAAGCAGAAACTCCTTCGGAGAATTAATCCCCTTAAATTTTGGGAATAGAAAAATCCTCTCTTGCGAGAGGATTTTTCGTGTTTTTTGGTTCTGTATCTATAAGCCGAATTCTGTCATGGATAGTTATTTATCTAGGTCTTTGATTGCTCAAAAACTCGAGCGATTCTCTCCACTTCGCCACAAAGGTTTCGCGGAGCACGATCTTGCACACGCGTAAGGATTTTGCCGTTTCACCTCCACTAAAGGAGCTCGTCTCTGTTCGCACCTCGGTCTTTACAGACGGCGGGCGTTACCCGCTACGTTTAACCCTGATACCAATTAAGGCAGAAGGGCTGTGTGTTCGGACTTTCCTAATCCCGCCGAAGCGGGACTCAACTATCATGGTACAGAACCACCAATACTATATAGCAAAAGCAGAGGATTTGCAATTTTTTTCGATATGTGCTATACTGCCCATGTGAGTGTGAGGTCATTCTGACGTTACCTCGCATTTATCGCAAACAACATAAGTGCCACAAAAACACCCGCAAGGGTGTTTTTGTTTTTTATACTAATAGATAGATAACATGGAAGATGACAGCCATGTGGTATACTCTAATTTGTGAGAATTGATGAACAAGTAAAACTTGATTACGACGATGTGTTGCTTCGTCCGAAAAGAAGCACACTGAACTCCAGGAAGGAAGTTTCTTTAGAGAGAACTTTCAAATTTTACCATTCACCGAAGATTTGGACTGGTATACCCATAATGACGGCAAACATGGCGACCTGTGGGACTTTCGAAATAGCGAGGGTCTTGGCTCCACACAAGATGTTGACCACTTTTCACAAATATTACACGGTGGCCGAGTATAAAAAATTTTTCTCTGGCAAGAATGCCTTCAAAAATCCAAACTATATAGTCTACACAACAGGCGTAAGAGAAGAAGACTCTAAAAAATTAAAAACAATGCGCAAGCTTGGGTTAATGGACAACTTTTCTTTTATTTGCATAGACGTTCCAAATGGTTATGTGGATAAATTGCTTCATGTTGTGGCAGATATTAGGAAAAATTTCCCGAAACATATCATTATCGCGGGTAACGTGGTTACCAACGAGATCTCCGAAGAGCTCATCATCCGCGGTGCGGATATTGTCAAAGTTGGTATCGGTCCCGGATCTGCTTGTACTACGAGGAGGATGACTGGTGTGGGGTATCCCCAGCTCTCGGCGGTGATAGAATGCGCAGACGCAGTACATGGTATTTCGAATTCTCAAGGTTGCGGGCTGGTGATAGCAGATGGAGGGCAGAGATATCCGTCTTGCCTGGCGAAGGCTTTCTGCGCAGGCGCAGATTTCAACATGTGCGGTTCTCTTTTTTCCGGATACGAACAGAGCGGTGGGAAAACAGTAGAAAAAGACGGAAAGAAATATAAGGAATATTTCGGCTCTTCTTCAAACTATGCGCTCGAGAATTATTATGGAAAAAAGGATTCACATAGAGCCTCCGAAGGCAGGTACACGCTTATGCCCTACAAGGGAGACATACTTGTATTCTTGCAAGACTTGTTGGGAAGTTTGCGTAGCACTGGTACTTATATAGGCGCGAGAAACCTGAAAGAATTTTCAAAGAGAGCGACGTTTATTAAAGTGAACAGGCAATCCACTACCTACCTAGAACCTTTCGATCAGGAGAATTAAAAATACTATCCCCAACGGAAGCATTGAATTTATTCCTTGCGCTTCCGTTTACATCCTGGACTACTATTTCTAGGAAGCGTTTTTCACCAAGCCCAGAACTCCCGGTAATTATAGCTACCTTTCGGTCCGGAACCTCTTTTAGTCTGTTGTAATAGGGGAGTTTGCCGAATTTTGTTTCTATGCCATTGTCAAGGTTGAACCTTGACAGTGGCGGGTTCAGGTCCTCCGACAGAAGTGTAGTTTTGAAATTACCGAAATTATCAATCCACCAGATAGCTTTTGGCGCATTTGGAATTCCTTCAATAGAAAGTTTCTCGCCTGCCAATTTTTTTCCTTTTGCCAAGTACGTCCCCACACGAGGCAAAAAATCATAACTTCTGAATTGAGATTTAGCTATGTAATCTACTAACTCTTCCGGAATTACTTTTTCTTTTGCGAATTTTTCGAGTGTTTTTCGAGTATCTAACACGATTATTTTTTTGCATAATTTGAATTTCTTGATTAATGAAAGTGTAAGTCCGTCAACACTAGAAACCACTAAAATTTTCTTATACCAGAAGTATCCGAAAGGAGAACCATTCGGCCATTTCTTTCCGCTTCCATTTCTGGGGGCGACATTCACTAAAACAACACCAGCGTTTTCTTCAAGCGCGTCTAATGTGTCTATCAAGTTGCCCGCGGCTTCGAGGTCATTTTCCACTCTGATAAAAGAAACGGGACACTTGAAAAGCGATATTGCTCTGGTCACTTGTCTTCCTTTGGCATTTTCGTCTCTGCAGTCGTTTATTATTGTTACATTCATAAGTTTGTTCTATTTTTATTGATAACATTATAGACACGGTCGTGCCCATAGTGTTATTAAGATAAATGATGAATAAAATTTACAGAAATCAAAACAGCCTTCGTGAAGGCTGTTTTTCTTAGTTTGTTTTTAATAATTTATTGAGTATGAGCTTTATATTTTAGATCAAAGAAAAATCGCCTTCGTTTTTTGAAGCCATCATTGTCATTATCATTTCTACTCGCACTTTCATACTCATATGTATATACTAGCGAAAAGAAATATTTTGTCAATTGTGCTAAAATAGCAAAATAAGATGTCTGAAATTTCGCTTAAAATAGAAGAAAACGTCTCCCTAAAAAATCTTACTGCTTTCAGGATAGGTGGCCCAGCGAGGTATTTTGTCAAAGCAGAGAATCTAGAAGACATAGAAAACGCCTTCAAATTCGCAGATGAGAATAGTTTAAAAATATTCGTGTTGGGGAGTGGGAGCAATCTTTTGGTGAGCGATGATGGATTTGATGGATTGGTGATAAGTCCGGAAATAAAAGGTATAGAAAAAATAGAGGAAAATAATGATGAGGTGAAATTAAAAATTGGTTCAGGGGAAAATTGGGACGAGATGGTTGCATACACGGTAAATGAAGGGCTATGGGGGATGGAAAACTTGTCTTATATTCCGGGAAAAGTAGGTGGCGTACCGATGCAAAACGTAGGCGCATATGGCACAGAAGCGAAAAATATTGTTGAGTCCGTTTTCGTTTATGACGTAGTTGAAAAGAAGACCAAAACATTCCAAAACGAGGAATGTGAATTTGGCTATAGAGAAAGCAGGTTTAATAAAAGAGAAAAGAAGAGGTATGTAATACTTTATGTAATTTTTAAACTCAAAAAAACAGGCATTCCAAATATGAAATACTTGGATGTGGAGAATTATTTTAAAGAGCATGGTGTTACAAACCCATCTTTGAAAGATATGCGAGAAGCCATAGTGTGGATTCGCAAAAATAAATTGCCAGACCCTGCAAAGGTAGGCAATGCGGGTTCGTTTTTTAAAAATCTTATTCTTAACGAACAGGAATTGGAAGAATTGTTTGAAAATGTCAAAAAAAACACAAATGAGAAAGTCGTAAGTGAACTTATCGAAATAAGAAATAAATTATTTTCTCCTTCAGGTATAAAGATTCCTACAGCGTTTTTGGTAGACAAAGTCTGTGGCTTGAAGGGTTTTCAGATGGGAGGAGTGAAGATTCATAATACGCAGGCACTTGTGTTGGTCAACGAAAGCGGTAAGGCGACCGCCGAAGAAATTTTATCGCTCGCGGGCCACGTGATGCGGGAAGTTTACAAAAAAACTGGTATTAAGATATACCCCGAACCTGAGCTTGTCGGCTTCACAGACGAGGAACTTGGAAAATATTTGACTATGGGATAGCTCTTTGTCCACAGTTTCCTTTGTGGTTTTCTTAAGATATTAGTATAATTATTTTACATGAAGGTCCTTCACCAGCATTTATTAGAAAGTTCGCCACTTTATCAAAAATGGCACGAGTTTAATTATCATTCTCACTTGCATTGGACGCTCTTTATTGTTCTTGCCTACACTTTTACGTCGGCAATATTGTTGACGTTTTTTTACAATGGCTCGAGTGAGGCGGCGTCACAGCCTGGTGCCCTTACACAGGTAACGTATGCCCTGCAGAAAGGAGGCAATGTGGAATTGGATTTGCCTTCGTATTATCCTGAGCAGATGCGGTATCCGCAAAAATTGTTTCCCGGCAGAAAAATACGTGTCACAACTATTGCAACTTCAGAAAGTACGTTATCAGAAACGAATCTTTCAGCCTCGTTGGTAAAGGGGACTGGCGTTACAACGCTTGCCCCAAAGAAAATCAAAGGTACCTCAGTGAGCCTGGAATTGCCGAAAAATTTATCCGCCGGACAGTATGAGCTGCTCATTCAAGGGCCTGGTTTTTCTCAGACCGGTACCATTTCCGTAAGCAAGCCCGTGATCCCACCGTCGTCTAGCGCATTGCCGCAGCCTGCGGTAAGCGGGCAGATATTGTATCGGACGAAGCTGGGTATGCCAGGGTGGGAAATGGTTGCTGCAGGAAGCCCCTCCAACAGCCAGAAACTTGCCGTATCGGCCTATGGCACGATTGGACGTTCGCAAGACGGCGGGAAAACGTGGAAGAATGAGTCTGTGAGCAATTTGTCTCCCTCGTTGAATGAAAGCTTCATCGGCGATCCGAAGTTATTATCATTTGGGAATGATGATTTTTTCTTAAGTGGTTTAGCGGGGATGGATGTTCCTTCCACCACTCCTTTTCGTACGATCACGGGCACCGTATACCGAGGACAATTCGGCGGAGGTTCGCTGGATGGGATGATATTTCAACCTATTCCCCCCAATCTTGACCCGAGCCAATGGCTTATCGCTGACTATCCCAAGATTGCTTACCATGAGCCGAGGAACCGCATCTTCATTAGTGACAATTCTTCCATCGCGCCCAACGGCAATCATACTTTGCATGTACTCAATGGATGTCTTACGGGAAAGAAATGCCTACAGGTGAATGAATATATGCCGTTTGGCATGGCATTTACCTCACTGACTGTCGGGAAAGACGGGAGACTCTTTGGTGTACACCGCGGCAGCGGGTGGCCGACCTCAGAGCTTACGTTGGTAGTCTACGATCCCGCTACTCGTGCCATTGATGTACGGAGTTTGTTGAGTTTTAATGTTGGTTCGGTGCGTCTTTTTTCAGGCAGCAATGTGTGGCTTGCCGGGCACGTTGGCCCTGAGATAGTTATGGACAATCATTCCCAAAGTCCGCATTATGGGCGTCTGTATATCGTATGGGCGGAAGCGAAAAGGCTAGTCCAGGATCCCAAATTTGAATATAACCTGTTTGGAGAAGAGTATGATATCTTCATGAAATATTCAGATAACCAAGGTGCCTCCTGGTCGACGAAGCAAGCGCTGGTTATCGATCCTCATGACCAATATTTCCCGTCATTGTCGATTGACAGTCAGGGGGGTCTTCATCTTGCATTTGTTGACCGGGAATGGAGCCAGGACGTCGCTGCATACGATGTGTCATATGTGTGGTCGGCCTCTGACCTTCGTTTCGGTAAAAAAATACGGGTAAACGAACAGGCTATTCCGCTCGACGTGAATGGGGGGCGGGCGATTGGTGATTACCTTGATATGGTGGTGCCGTATGCCGGCAAAACGTATGTAATATATCCCTGCGAGTTATGGGCTTCAAACACCTGTCTTGCGGCGGTTCTTGCGGCAGTAAAACCACCTGGTACAGATGTAACCATGTCTTTCGAAGCCGAAAGCTACACTTCCTCTGTAATAGGCAAAGGCGGCCACAAATGGCTTTTCAAGACCGCAACATCAGGGTATTCAGGAACCGGCTACATGCAGGCGCTTCCCGACACCATCCCCTCCGGCAGCAGCAAGACTGACTTTCCTTCACTCTCCTACAAGATCGGCTTCCCTGCCGCAGGCACCTACTACGTCTGGGTGCGGGGACGCGCTCCTGCTGTCTGTCCTGACACCTTCCCTGCCACCACATCCTGCGCGTCTCTGGGTGACTCCATACATTCCGGCCTTAACAGCGTTGCAGTGGCAACCGCAGACAACATGACTGATTCTCTCTGGCGCACCAAGTGGGCCTGGAGCAAAAAAACCAGCGATGGGCCTGTTGCAACTGCAACCCTGGTGATCCCTACTGCTGGCAGTCATACGGTTTCCTTCCTCATGCGGGAAGACGGCTTTATGTTTGATCAGTTTTTACTTACCACTTCGCCAACATATATACCTAAGTAACCATGCGAATCCTTCACCAGCATCTGCTAAACAATTTTTTTTTAATTTTTTTAGGGGTTGGCGTATATTTAGCTGTTAATATTTTTTTAACCCCTGCCACTTCCAGTCAAGTCGCCATCTGCGGCAACAACATCAAAGAGGGAACCGAACAATGCGACGGACTTTCTGGTCAATCTTGTATTTCTCTCGGATTTTCTTCCGGTTCAATAGGCTGTACAAGAAACTGTATTTTAGACACTAGTCAGTGTCCCGGCAGTGTTTCTCTACCTCCTGTCAATCCGCCTCCTCCGCCTCCTACTCAATGTAATGACGGCATAGACAATTCTGACCCGGAAGATGCTTTGATAGACATGAATGACCCGGGTTGTTCTAGCCCGACTGACAATGATGAGACAAATACCGTGGTTGTAGGAGGAAACTATGTGTGCACGCGAATTATTCCGACGGGTACGACGGGCATCCTTGGCGCGCAGTCGGGCGATGTAATCTGTTTTCAGCGTGGCAGGACATATTCTGGTATTCGGGTGGTATCAGGTTCAAGTAATTTCACGATTGGCGCTACGGGGTTGGGCGTAAACCCAGTGCTGGACGGCGGTGGGGCCACTTCAGTGATTAATGTATCGGGGACTGGCGTGAAGATTGATGATGTCACAGTGCGGAACGCAATATTCGGTGTTGATATCTCCGATGCAGGCAACACCATCACCATCGAAAATGTCGAATCGTATAACAACACGCATGGCATGCGTCTTGGAGAAGGCAGTGGACATACGGTACGAAATTGCTATGTTCATAATAATAGCCAAAATGGCATCGTGTTTGGAGCTAAAGATGTGACAATCGCAAATTGTATAATTGAGAATAATTCAACGAAAAGTACTAAATGGAATGGATTATATCATGGCATTTACGCGTCGGACGGGTGCGCTAACGCCACGCTGTCGGGCAACACTATTGCTGGCATCAACGATGGAAACGGTGTTAACTTTAAATGCAAAAGCGGAACGATAAGCAATAATGTGATAGAAAATACCGGGAATGCTATCCATCTGGAAGACCAGTGTTCTGACCCTGATGAAATTCCGATAAATGGTAAATGCAGTACCCGAACATTCGGTACCGTGACGATTACGGGAAACACTTTAAAAAATAACGAAGGCGGAATTGTGCTCTATGATTACGATTGGAATACAGATGTGACTGTGAATATGTTGAACAATACGACTATTGATAACAAGAACAGCAAGAGTCCGGAGCCGGAACGGGAAATTGATGTACAGGTTACGAGCGCAAAGATTATCATAAAAAATAATATTTTCGACGGGAGCGTGTGCAGTGGAAGCTGTTTTAAGAGCGTGACGCAGAGTTTGCTGAAGTTTGATTCGGGAGGTAACTGCATGCAGAGTAATAACACGAATGATTTGAATACCTGGAGAGCGGCCACTCTTGATGCAACATCAATCTTTGCTCCTCCTACCGATTCTCGGTGCGTGAGTAAGGGCGCGCAGTAGTTCCGACACACTTTTTAAATTTATTTGTATACTGTATACTGTATACTGTATACTGTATAATTAAAAAAATGAAAATTTTACATCAACACTTACTAACTAAATCCCCATTCTACAAAAAATGGCACAGCTTCGCTTACCATTCTCGCTTCCACCTCGTTTTTGTTTTCCTTTATTTTTTCATTAGCGTATACATAATCGCCAGCGCTCTCTCAGGGCTAGCTGTTTCAAGTCAACTGGCGGTTTGTGGCAACAGCATTAAAGAAGGAACGGAACAATGCGACGGACTTTCTGGTCAATCTTGTATTTCTCTCGGATTTTCTTCCGGTTCGATTGGGTGTACGAGAGAATGCAAACTGGATACTACGCAGTGTCCGGGTGGAGCGCCGGATATTCCTACAGACAATCCATCCTGCGACAAGACTATCGCCGCTAACACAACTCATTGGTTTAAAGTTGATACAACTGATCCGCAAGCCAATCAGTTATTTTATACATTTTCCTGGGGTGATGGGTCAACAACACGTGCGCCGGTAAATCCATTGACGGTTGCTTCAGGAGCATTGGTAAGTGAAAAGCACGCATGGAGTCAAATATCCGTGGCTGGATATTCAGTCACCGTCACTGCCACTGATATAGGGGGTAATACATCACCAGTTTCAAACCAATTGATTTTGTGTGTACAATAAAAATAAACAATATGAAAACAATCCACCAACACCTCATCGCTAAAAGTAATTTATATCGAAAATGGCATTTGCGTCCATATTATCAGCATCATCACTGGTTGGTGTTTGTGGCGTCGTTTTTGATTGCTATGTATGCAATTATTGGCGGCTGGCGGACGTTGGTTCTTGAAGATGCATTGCTTTCGGATTTAATAAATACCGCATACGCGCAGACCGCGCAGGTGGGCGCAGACAATATGACATTTACCGACCGGAAGTCGGCGTACCTTGCCACGCTCACCGGAAATTTGGATCCTGCGAACCTCACTCCTACCGTGACCATGACGACTGCCGCGGATAAAGCGATCCTCGATACGCGCGTGAACGTGCTCTTCGGCTGGCTTGAGAAATGTCTGACGGTTTCAAGCTGGAGCGGGAAATGCAAAACCCCCGGCAACAGCGGGACAGTGGTCGAGCAGACCATCCAGTATTTTGTCAGCGGGTCCTACTGGATTCATCTGGGCCCCAAAGCCCAGCGCGGGTATGCCATTATCATTCCTTTAAGATATCAGAGCGTGATTTCGACCGTCGCATACAACGCGGTAATCTCGCGGTATAGTGTCAACCAAGTAGGACAGAACGATGTGTATACGGTGGAGAATGAAAACAAGCTTATCATGTCGGCGGTGGGGCTGTATTTGTATACTGAGTATTATGACCCGAACGCGACACTCACTATGTACGGGTGCAGTACCCAGTGCCAGAAGTCATGGCCTGAGTTTACCGACCGAAATGGTGTGAAGTACACCAACGGCATGACGGGAAATTTCAATGCTAAATCACTCATGCAGGAATTCTTGATTAATTTCATCGACGAATGGATGCTTGCAAATAAAGGAATCAAAGGACAGGGAGAGTTTGACTCTCTCACTTACCACCGACTCTATCCTGAAGCCATGATGATTTTGGGTACATATGCGAAAGATGCGGGTATGAAAAACCGCGGCAAGATGGCAGGTGACTTGATGCTACTTGATGCCCTTATGGATTTCTCCGCGAACTCGTGGGGTGGTACCTTGGGTAGAACGGATTATTCAAAGATGAGCAGTACTCCGCGATTTCCTTTCCGCGTGCTCTTTGGGCTTTCAAGTAATGAATCAGAATGGGACATACCAGCTGTATATTCTATTGGATACACTCCGCCTGATGTCTTAGTTGCGTTATCAAAATTTGATGAGACATGGCGTTTCCACAAGGAATATAACCAACAGCTTCACGACGTAGGCAAGGGGAAATGGAATTACCTCACTCCCAATTATAATATCGGGTCTGATGTCGGGCCGCGGAACAGCGGTTGGCAGGCGAATGTGAAGGGGACAGGCGTGGAGCAATTTATACGGTTTTTTATTAACGCGGACCAGGCCGCGCCCTCGCTCACACAAGAAGGAAGCTACCTGGGAGATAAAGGATATCAATTAAGGAACGCAATGTTTGTAAGCCTGACAGGAACTGCGAAGCTGTGGGAATTTCCAAACGGAACAAGCTGGCAGAATCCATCGACTGAGACAAGTCCTACTACAGGGAACACCTGGGATTTCAGGCAATTGAATAATACCTACGTTGCGATACAGCTGAAAGGACAGCAAGCTGCGGTCGAAGTTGCAGATGCGAGCGACGGCTATACTTCTTTTGCCGTATTTAAACAGGCGGTGAAGGATAACGCAAAGTTGACCTCTTTTTCATTTACCACGTCGAAGAATCAGACCATCTCCGCAAGCAACAATTGCGGCTTGAGCAGTCCTGGCGACTGCCAATTCGGCACGGCAGGATTTGACCGCATGGAGACTGAGTCATCGGCAGGCAAGCTCATTGACTGGAGCAGCGCTACGAAGGTTATGACCGCGCAGAAGGCGGGTTTGCAGTGCGTGTATAATTTTAACAATTGGACCTACAGCGGTAGTAGCTGTGGCGGCACCAGCGGTTCTGGTGGACAAGTAATCTCCGGCCAAGCGCCGCTCACGCCGATTCTCGCCTACTGCGGCCTCACTCAAGCGAGCTGCAGCATCACCCCGTCTGTTCAAAGTTGCGGCAATAATATTAAAGAAGGTACAGAGCAATGCGACGGTGCGCAACTTGGAGGAGCAACATGTCCGGCTGGAACTACCGGCACACCGACATGTTCTGGTTGCACACTTTCTTACGGCGCATGTACTTCTGTCACCGGCATACAGACAGGAGGATGGGACCATACATACCCCCGCCTTGCTTACCAGCATTTTCGAGAATCGCCTCGCGATTGGTACGCAAAATTTGATGTTGTCATTTTGACTCGTCCAGTTGCAAAAACCAAAACTGACACTAATGCCTTTAACCCTAAAACGAAATTTATTTTCACTCGTTCAATCACAGCAATAGATAACAACAACCCGGTGGATAAATGTCCGCAGTGGATTTCCGGATGGCAAGCAGTACGCTCTGACGGGTCTCCTGCGTTAACCGGAAGCGGACATATTATGGGAAACATGAGTAATTTTTCTCCGCTCAACTCGTTGGGTCAAAAGTATAATCAAGGATTGCCGGTTTGTTTTACCGATATCGCAAAATCACGAGGGTGGGACGGACTCGGGTCAGATTGGGTCTGGGAAAAGCCGCGCGAAGCGACAAATAATATCGACTTAGACCGAAGCGGGGATAACGATTATCAGTCTCACGGAGCTATATGGGTTGACAGCGAGTGGGCAAAAGGCTTGAGTGATTTTATTAAAAATTGGAGAGTACAAATCGATTCCAAACTCGGATCCAATGCTCCGTTATGGCTTAATACCGGAAAACCTCATACTGATGTTGAAATAGCGGGCGTATTTGAGAACAGCAATGGGCCATTACTGGAAAAAGCTCAAGGACACCAGGATTTTGCTCGCGAGTGGTCAGCGTATAAGGAATGGATGCTCAAGGGAAAGAAGCCGTCGTTATGGGTGACGGACGCCCGCCCTGCGCAAAGTCAATGGCCTGCGAGCGCTGGTCATAGCAAAGAGAATTATCGCCTGATGCGCATGTTGCTAACATTTACCATGATGGGCGACGGATATTTCCAATTTAACCCTATTGAAGCGGGAGAACACCATTGGTATGAATACTATGACGAGTATGATTTGAAAAAAGTCTTGGGCAATCCTCTCAATCGAGGAGTCGCGGGACCCGCAGAAGACGCGGTCGAGCTCTCGAACGGCGCGCTAGTAAGATTCTTTGAAGGTGGCGTAGCAATTGAAAATCCGACAGGTGGACCTGTGACTGTCACGAGTAGCACGCTTTCAGCTGTCGACCCTTCAGCCAATAAAACATACTTCCTCTTCCGCGGTAATCAGGACCCACAACATAACAATGGCCAGGCGTTCACAAGCATAACCTTGCTGGGTCAGAGTTATGGAAGCGGAGCTGCTACATATACGGTGGGAGATGGAATTGTGCTCGTACGCCAAGCGAATACTGCGATTGTCACCGATATTTTTGTCGATAACACGAATCACTTTACCTCACCCGCGAGTCGGGAGGCACAAATAACTGAGTCATGGGTGGACATTCTTCATAACTGGACTGCTTTTACGCATGACGATGATAAGGGCCGCGGGACCTACGCGCTCAAGTACTTGCCGAAAGATTCTGCTGGAAGCGCTCTCTTTCACCCAACCATCAACGTGGCCGGGAATTATGAGGTGTTCGAATGGCACGGGGACATGACAAAGAGTGGCGTTGACAAGGAATTTGATTGGAATATTGGAGGCGTACTGGTGGACAAATTTAACACCGGTGAAGCAAGTCCTGGAACAGGCGCTACATCTGTGACCCACCAGATTATCCATGCAGGGGGTACCGCTGTGCAGACCGTGAACCAGAGTATCAATACTGGCCGGTGGAATTCACTTGGAACTTATAATTTCACGGGGGCAACGGGTCAAGGCGTGCGCATTACGACTAACGGAGATATAAACATTGTGCAGGCGGACGCGATTAAATTTGTTTACAAAGGGCAGTAGTGTATGAAACTAATTTACCGAAATTTTTTGAACAGAATATCTCTTCATGCAAATTGGACCCATGTACCATAAATAGTAAGTATCATTTTAAAATGAAAATAATTCACCAACATCTTTTAGATAAATCCAAGTTTTACAAGAAGTGGCATGAGTTTGCCTATCATTCTCATTTCCATTGGGCGATGTTTGTCGGGATGGCTTTTGTCCTGTCTTCTATCGTTCTTTCGGCGACAATCTACACGAATCAGTCCCTGGTTGGAGCATCCTCATTGATCTTTTTTGACGACTACGACAATATCAGGGAAATAGGGCCTGTTAAGAAAGTGGGATGTGTGACAAATAGATTTTTAACGCCCCCAACACCCCTTCACGGAAAAGCATTTAAGTCTGAAGCACACAATACAAACTGTATTGAAGAAAACAGGGGATATCCGAACTATGAAGTTTCTGAAAATCTTCCAGCCTTGGTTACTTTTTGGCTGAGGGTGGAAGCTGCAAGTTGGCCTAAAGCCGTGGGTAAGCGGTTTAGCCCGCTTACCGTTAAAGAAAATCCAGCGGCGGGGGCTGAATGCGACACAAGGACCCTCACTACCCACATCCTTACGGATGGAACTATGGATATCGGACATAGCATTATGAGTTTTCGGTCCGGGACAGTGAAGGCGCGTTTAAATCAGTGGGATTTGCATAGTGCCTATCTGGAAAAGGGAAGCGATGGTGAGACGCATGTAACTATCTGGCTTAATGGTAAGATTGTTGTGCAAGGCACGACTGGGAATCCCTTTATTGAGGGGGGAGTTGGCGTGATTCACGATCTCCATGCTGGGCTCTATGGCGACAATAATGACATTGTGGTATACAACGATGACTTTAAAGTGGTTTCTGGTATCACGGGCGGTATCAGTGAAGCGGCGCTTCTTATAGGAGGGGAGTTGGGAAGCACTACCGTTCAGACTCAACCAACTCTTTCAAACAACAATCTTACCGCGGAGATGTTTCCCGCGTGCATAGACGGGTTGGATAATGATGATGACACCAGAACAGACTTCAAGATGGACGGAACGGGTGATCTTGAATGTGAGTGCGATATGGATGAAGATGAAAGCATTCAAGCTCCCGCCGAGTGCGATGACGGCATTGACAATGATGCTGATAACATGTGTGATACTGCCGCCAATGGGCAATGCACTGATGGATCATCGCCAGGCGATTCAGGATGCCCCGGGGTGAACGATGAAGTCGAGAAGGACAAACCGCTTTCCAACTATCCGACACTTATCTTTACCGCTGATAAAAATCAGATTGAAAGTGGCGGAAGCAGCACGTTGACGTGGACTTCCACCAATACGACCGGTAGCTGTGTTGCTTCTGGAGATTGGAGCGGCTCAAAATCTTTAAATGGTAACCAAACTGTGAATAATATTTCTGGTACTAAGAACTATATCCTAGCGTGCACCGGAGCTGGCGGATATCGCGCGAGGCTTGCGACTGTATATGTTGGTACCCCTACTCCTACTCCCACCGATACCACCCCGTCCGTCCGTTCAAACGGACTTCCCTCCGGCACCCTGGTGGCTGGAACGATCTCTACTGCGCTGTCTCTCACGACTAACGAAAACGCCACTTGCAAATACGCTACCACCGCGGGAACGAGTTTTTCATCCATGACAAATACGTTTACCACTACGGGCAGTACCAGCCATACCAAGGTAGTCTCGGGCCTCGTGAATGGAGCCACCTATTCGTACTATGTCCGATGTCAGGATACTGCCGGAAATGCGAATATGAGTGATTTTACGATCTCGTTTTCAGTCGCGTCCTATGGAGGCGGTTCTTCATCATTTCAAGAATCTGGCGGACAAGTGGTGATGGAGGCGGAGAATTATGACACCAACACTCCGCGCGCGAATCATTCGTGGAACCTCGATTCTGCCACAACCGGTTTTTCCGGCGCTGGGTATATGGAAGGGTTACCTGATAATAATACGACCGTGGGTGGCGCGCTTACGGCTAATCCTGACCTTATGTACCGTGCGAATTTTGCAAATTCGGGTGCGTTTCCAAAAACATATACCGTTTGGGTACGGGGAAGATCTCCGAGTGTGAACCCTACCTTTGGAGATTCTATCCATACAGGAATAGACGGAACCATTCCGACTACCTCAGATAATATGAAGGGTTGGAATGCCACTTCGTTTGTTTGGAGTAAGACAACTTCAGACGCAGACGGTCTCCCCATAACTATGGTAGTACCTTCTGCCGGTGTTCATACCATTCACCTTTGGATGCGAGAGGATGGGTTTAAAGCGGACAAGGTGCTACTCACCACCTTATCAACCTACACGCCGACTGGTACTGGTCCGGCAGAGAGTCCGAGGAACTAAATTATTATTTATCCACAAGGATATTTAGTTTTAATATTTTGGTTTATAAAGTATACTTTGAAGAAAGATACATGAAAATTTTTCATCGATACTTATTAAACAAATTACTACTTTACAAAAAATGGCGTGAGCATTCTCACCATTCTCACGTCCACTGGGGTGTGTTGGGTTCTGTAGCGTTGGGAGTTGCGCTTGCATTTGTTGGTTTGGGGTGGAATGGGTTTGACTCATTTGAAGCTGATGTAGTGGGGGCACAGGCCGCTTCTCCTGATTGGATGACCCAATTTACCAATGGATTTGATGTCGGTGCTCCAACAGGCATCATGCGGGAGTATACTCATGCGTCTTCAGGGTGTGGACGAAATCTCTTTGAGGATTGGAATATCTCTGGATTTGGCACGAGCGGAAAGACCCACCGGGCTGATGCGTTTCTTGCGCCGTGCGCTGCCAATCCCTTGCGTTACTATCCTAGTTACGATGCGATTCCTACTGCGCAGTTCCCCATGCCTGCCCTCATTATGTTTTGGATGAAAGTGGAGGCGCCCAATTGGCAGACAGTCGGCAGTAGCCGTTTCAGCCAGCTCACTGTGAAGGGCGGACCTGATATTGCGAATAGCCCGCTCGAAAAAATCGTCACCACCCATATCGATGGAGGCGGCAGGATGGATTGCGGCCATTGCACCATGCTCTATCAGTCCACGCGTGCCGTGCCATTGGGGCGCCCCAATGATGGGGATCCGAAAGACGGGTGGCATCTGCAGAGCGCGTACCTTGAGAATGTCAACGGAGTCACACATGCGTATTTCTGGGTGAATGAGTGGTTTGCGGTACACGGGACGGTTGATAATCTGTTTAATCGATACCTGCCGCAGGGAGCAATTGTGTCAATCCATGCGGGGCTCTACGCTGACCGCAACAGCCCCAACACTCTTTTTTCAGTATGGAACGATGACATGAAGATTTTTACGGTCAGCAATCTTGATGAGGCCAGGGTGATTATTGAGAGTGAGCTTCCCGGCAACGCGCAAGTAGGCGCGCCTCCAGGCGGTGGACCCTTGCCGACACCCTCGCCAAGCCAAAGTCCAAGCCCGACACCAACACCTACTCCCACGCCCCCACCTCCTCCTAGCACAGTTTGTGGCAACAACATCAAAGAAGGAACTGAACAATGCGATGGGCTCTCCGGTCAATCCTGCGTTTCTCTTGGATTTTCAGCCGGTTCAATCGGTTGCACCAGGGAGTGCAATTTAGACACCAGCCAATGTCCGGGCAATGTTTCTTCTCCTCCTCCTCCTCCACCTGGACCCGTATCCGGCTGGGATCATGACTACCCGCGGATTGCCACACAGAGCTTCATGAACGCGCCCGCAGAGTGGTATGCGCGATTTGATCTCAATATTTTCAAGGAAGACCGTGCGACACTTAATCGTATTCGCCAGCTGAATTCAAGCGCGAAGATGATTTATACCGAAGGCATATCCGCATACCATAGCTCGCTCGAAACTGTTTGCGGTAGCCTGAATGAGCAGTATTTTGTCATGCGCGATGACGGCGTGACACACGCGGGCACGCTGGGTCGCAACCAGGAATTCATGAATTTAAGCAATCTTGACCAAGCGAGTGTGTCAGTACGGTACAATGAGTTTATTCCCCGTTGCCTTACCAACAAGGCCGTTTCCGAAGGTTATGACGGTGTGGGCACTGATTGGCTCTGGGATAAACCGCGCGTACAAGACGATAATATGGACATGGATCGCAACGGAGTGAACGATTATGTTCAGTTTGGGGGCGCAAGTGGGGTGGAGAGTGAATGGTCAAAGGGCGTAGGCACTCTCGTGAGCAACTGGCGCGCCATGATCGATGGTAAAACATGGTTTGGCAATACGAGCGGTCAGAATGTCCCGCTCTGGCTCAATACCGGCAAACTTCACGGCAACACTGAAGTGCCGGGGGCGTTGTCGCTTTCCAACGGGCTTGAATTTGAGCGCGAATGGGGATTTACGAACTTCGCCAATGCTTGGAACCGATACCAGTCCTGGATCAATTCCGGGCGCAAGCCTTCGGTCTGGATGACCGATGTATACCCTGGTCTGTCGGATTATACTAATTACATGAACGCTAAGGGCTATACCCGAGGGGCGCACACCAAGAATTACCTTGAAATCATGCGCATGTATCTTGCGTTTACCATGATGGGTAACGGGTATCTTGAATTCAATCCCCGTGAATGCGGAGAGCACCACTGCTTTGCCTATTTTGACGAGTTTGATCTGTCGCTTGGCCAGCCACTTGCCAGCGGTGGGCCGCATACACTCTCACCCGGGGTCATGGTGCGTTTTTTTGACCGCGGCGCCGTCATCATGAACGCAAACTCTTCTCCTGTCAGTGTGCTGGATTCCCAGCTTCGCGCGCTTTCCGGATATACTGGTCCCTATTACCGTTTCTTGGGAGGGCAGGATGTGGCATTGAATGGCAGCCGGGCTATCAACAACGGACAGCAGTTTACGAGCATCACGCTTGATGGACATGATGCCAGTGGCCACGCAGTAGGGGACGGTATCCTGCTGGTAAAGAGTCCGACAACAGTGGTGTCTGACATTGTGATTGACAATACTGAACATTTCACGAGCCCGGGAAGTGAAGCGGTTGTTGTTGCTCCTTCCGCTCAATGGGTGCAGAGCCGCACACAAGACGGCTCATGGTCGCCGGAAAATGTCAGTACCTCTCGCGGGACGTATGCGTATGACTCTACGACCAGCGTAGCTGCGACTGCCACGTTCACGCCCTCGGTTGGCGTTGCAGGGAACTACGAAGTGTTTGAATGGCATGGCACTTGTCCTGGATGCGGAGCGACGAATGTTAAACACGAAATAAAGCATACAGACGGGGTAATCACAAAGACGGTTGATCAATCCGCTAGAGTTGGACAGTGGAATTCACTCGGCACTTTTCAGTTTAATGCAGGTGTCAGCGGGTATGTAAAAATCTTGACAGAAGGGGCTAGCGCGACGGTGATAGGGGATGCTATAATGTTTAAGTATGTAGGACAATAAAAATTATTTATGTTAAAATATGAAAGTTATATGAATACGTATCGACTTAAAGTTTTATTTTTTGTGGTTGTTCTTTTTTCAGTAGCGTTTTACACGCCGAAGGTTTTAGCTGCGGATCGCTATCCTAACGACCCTATGTATTTTTACGATGGTTTTGAAGGCGCGTACCAAGCGAGATATCAAGCCACCGGCTATCCGAATGTGAGAGGCACTGCGCCGGAGGGCGTACCGCCGTGCATTGCTCACGGAGTGGATGGAAGAAACCCGCTCAAAGGTGCGAAATCCAATTTCTATCAGCTTCCGAAACCGGGAGTGGCGTTCCCGTGTCCCGGCAAGCCCGGAGGCGCGTCGCTGGTAGATGCCGCCGGCAATTCACTCGCCGAACACAGGTATTATCCTCTTTGGCAGGGAGAGAGTTGCAAGCTTCCGTGCCTGGTAATGTTTTGGATGTATGAACAAGCTCCCAGCTGGTCGGTCGCGGTAAGCGACGGTGCGATCGGCGGAAGATTTAGCCAATTGTCTATCAAAGACCAAAGTCCCGCGTCCGCGAATTGTCCAAACCCGGATCCTGACGACGGATGTATTCCAATCATTACTACCCATGTTTCTAGTGAAGGTTTGATGGATTGCGGACATTGCAAATGGCCTCCTGATTTTAGGGATACGAGTGTTAAGGTTCCTCTAAATGCTTGGACACTTCAGAGCACGCTCATAAACGCTGACAGTACTGTCGTCGAATGGGTAGATGAAAAAGTTGCGGTAAAAAGTAAATCAATTTTACCTTTTAATGTGGTTGAAAGATGGCACATGGGTTTTTATGGAGGGAAAAATGGTGCTCCTCAGACTCTCTTTAATGATGAAATCAAAGTGTATGAAGTTACCGATCTTGCTCACGCACAATCCATAATCAGTCAAGAGCTTTCGGGTAAACCCGTGAATTTGCCACCGCCAGACGCTCAACCAAACCCCGATCCAGGACCCGCGTCCACACCTGACCCGAATCCAGGACCGGATCCGGTAACAGACTTGTCAATTGGTAGCAGAGTTCAGACCACTACTTCGCTCAACGTTCGTTCTTCCGCTGGCGGGTCGCTTTTAGGCACCCAACCGGCCGGTGTTCTCGGCACGATTATCGGTGGTCCCAATCTTGGCATAGGGGGAAGTTTTTGGTGGTGGAATATTAATTACGATTCTGGTATTGATGGATGGTCTGCGGAAAGCTATTTGCAGTCTATTGCCCTACCTCCAGCAGGAGGAGATATCATTCCGCCTACCATTTCATCTGTCGGTGTTTCGGGTTTGACGGCGAATACCGCTACAATTGTTTGGATAACAAATGAAGCTAGTGACACACAAGTAGAGTATGGTGCGACCACTTCCTATGGTTTTTCTACGGTTTTAAATACTGTTAGCACATTAAATCATTCTGCATCTATTAATAATTTGTCTCCAAATACTCTTTATCACTTTAGAGTAAAGAGTAAAGATATGGCAGGAAACTTGCGGGCTAGTGTCGATCAGACATTCCAAACTAATTCTACTCCTCCCCCAGTAGACACCACTCCTCCTGTCATATCCTCTGTCAATGCAATAAACATTACAATGAACGAGGCCACAATTTCCTGGACAACCAATGAGAATGCAGATGGTCAAATAGATTACGGCACCACCACCTCTTACGGAAACTCCACTGCTCTCAATTCTTCTCTTACTACTTCTCATTCCCAGAATCTACTAGGTCTAACCCCAGGCATCCTCTATTACTTCCGAGTCACAAGTAAAGATGCAGCAGGGAACATCGTAGCATCAGCAGGTCAGACGTTTAGAACAATGACACCGCTTTCTCCTTCCACTAAGTTTACTATAGGACAGAGAGTCAAGACTACAGCTTTCCTAAATGTTCGTTCTTCTCCTTCAGCAACAAGTCCAGTTCTAGGCACACAATCTCCGAACGCACTCGGAACTATCATGTCTCCTACCGGTATTCAAGCGGACAGTTACTACTGGTGGAATGTTATTTTTGACAATGGACTAAGCGGTTGGTCAGCAGAAAACTATTTGCAAGCGTATAGTGATTTACCTCCCCCAGTAGACACCACTCCTCCTGTCATATCCTCTGTCAATGCAATAAACA
>CAYIEM010000006.1:0-6787 GCA_964362545.1 uncultured Candidatus Saccharibacteria bacterium | reverse complement strand
CAGCAGGGAACATCGTAGCATCAGCAGGTCAGACGTTTAGAACAATGACACCGCTAGATAAGACAGCTCCTATTATTTCTGCTATCTCAACCTCCAATATTACTTCAAATTCTGTTACGATCACCTGGACGACTAATGAAATGAGCGATTCAGGAGTTGAGTATGGGACAGATACTTCCTATATGTTCTCTACTGAATTGAATACCAACAAAACATTGAGTCACTCTGCTTCTATTGCTAATCTTGCTCCGGGAACTCCTTATCATTTTAGAGTCATGAATAAAGACGCAGCAGGGAATAGTACTTTGTCAGAAGACCGAACAATCACGACTTCGGCCACAGTTCTTCCACCTGACACGACCCCTCCGATTATTTCTAGCGTCAATTCTGTGAATATAACTGCATCATCTGTTGCGATTGTTTGGACGACAAATGAGCCAGCTACATCAAAGGTCAATTTTGGAACCGGGGTAGCATATAGCACATCTTCTTCTTTGGATTCTACACTTACTCTTTCTCATTCTGTATCTATTTCTCCATTAAAACGCAATACCTTA
Source organism: uncultured Candidatus Saccharibacteria bacterium (assembly GCA_964362545.1). Taxonomy (GTDB): domain Bacteria; phylum Patescibacteriota; class Minisyncoccia; order Phycocordibacterales; family UBA9973; genus UBA9973. Next base: position 6,230 of record CAYIEM010000006.1, on the reverse strand, counting down.
TACAACTATCAGATCGCATCGGCCGATTCTATGGGTAATTCTGTTCAGAGTACGAATTTAACATTCAAAACTTCAGCACGCTTGTCTAAGCCGCCCAAAATTACAAATTTGACAACCATAAACAATTCTTTCTCTTGGGGGAAACCATTAGATGCTAATTCTATACCGTATGAATTACACCACGGCACTTTGATCATGAAATCTATGACTGAATTTATTCAGACACCAAGCATTCTTACTGCTTATGCCAACATTCCCGCAGCTACTACCACATACAGAGATACTGTAGTCAATTTCGGTAACACTTATTACTACACCTTGTTCTCGTATGATGACCGAGGAGTTTTCTCAGACCCCTCGTTCATAACTTTTATACCTAGCATTTCAGTAAATAGCCCAGCTCCAGTATCGCCTATAGCTCCGATCCCAAATCTCCCACCAACTCCGGTTCCTGTCTCAATCATCCCAACTAACAATCTGGGTGTTACCCCGGTTTTTTCTCGCGCCCTACACACAGGACTTACAGGCACGGATGTTGTATCTCTTCAGAATTTTCTTATTGAAAAAGCATACCTAACACTAGACAAGAACACTGGCTTTTTCGGACCTCTTACTCAGGCTGCTGTACGCAAGTATCAATGTGACAATATGCAAATTTGTTCCGGGGACGAGACGGCTACCGGTTGGGGAATGGTAGGCCCTAGAACTCAGGCAAAAATAATTGCTGATAATTTGGGTTTGAATACTCCAACTCCAACTCCAACTCCAACTCCAACTCCAACTCCTGTTCCATCTCCTGTCCCAGTACCAACACCCATTTCTGTTCCAACCACACCTTCAGTAACGGGACCCAATCTTGCAAATAACATGAGTAGGGGTTCTAGGGGGGCCGAAGTGGTTCTCCTTCAAGAATTTCTAATATTAAAAACTTACCTAGCATCGGGTAACAATATCGGCTTTTTCGGACCTCTTACTCAGGCTGCTGTACGCAAATATCAATGCAAAAAAATGCAAATCTGTTATGGAAGTGAAACAATTAATGGTTGGGGTAGGGTAGGACCTAGAACGAGGGCAGCAATAGCTTCGGGGCAATGAAATCTATTTAGGTGAGGTAGGTGTTTTTGCCCATTTGGTTAAATTAGGTTATATCTACGAGCTCATTCAGAAAAATGAAGTTGTAAAATCTCCATTTTGGTGGACCGTACAGGACTCGAACCTGCCACCCCCTCATTGCAAATGAGGTGCTCTACCAGATGAGCTAACGGCCCAGATAAGAGCTATTCTATCTTATTTTTTAAATAAAGCAACAGATTTAGCTCCCAAAATGTGCCTTTTAGTGTATAATTATAGCTATGCGTTATAAGATATATACAAAGACCGAAAAAGCTTGGGATGCCATGCTTTATGCCATCAGTCACGCCAAAAGCTCCGTTTTATTTGAGATATACATATTCGAAGATGACACAGGTGACAGTCATGATTTCATCGAAATCCTTAGCCAGAAGGCTTCGTCTGGAGTAAAAGTAAAAATAATTCTTGACGCGTTTGGTTCGAAAGTTTCCAACGATTCCGTTAAAAAACTAAAAAAAGCCGGAGTGGAGCTATTTTTTTTCAGGACGCTTTTCAGAACCACTCATCGCAAAATACTCATTATTGACGAACACATAGCTTTTGTTGGTGGAACTAATATAAAAAAGTTTTTCAAAAAATGGGACGACCTTTTGGTCAGACTCGAAGGAAAAGTTTTGAAACATATTTTGCGTTCATTTGCTCGTGCTTACAAAAAGTGCGGAGGGAAAGATGAACTTGTACTCAAATATAACAAAGACATTAAGGTTTCAAAAGGCAAGGTTTGGTTTTACGAACATTTTCCTCCTAGGGATTCTTTCAGGCTTAATAAATATTACAAAGACAAAATAGAATTTGCTAAAAATAGTATATTGATTTCTACTCCTTACTTCATGCCGAACCACTGGTTCGTGAAAGCTTTGAAGAAGGCCGCAAAGAGAGGAGTCGAAGTAGAGATAATCATGCCGCGTTTTGCGCTTCACCCTGTGGCAACAAATATTCCTAATTATTTTTATATGCATAAACTTTACAAACATGGAGTAAAGTTTTTTTTAACCAAAGGGATGAACCATAGCAAGATAATGCTTGTAGATGGGCATGAGGGTATACTAGGCTCGCAGAATGTTGATATTTTGTCTTTTGATTTCAACATGGAATCAGGTGTTTTCTTTACTGACCCAGGTCTAATCAGGGAGCTTTACCAAATTACAGAAGACTGGAAAAAAGATTCGGTTATATATTCCCCCCAAATGAGAGAAAAATATCTAAATTATCTTTTAGATCATTTTCTAAATTTTTCTTTCAACTTTTTTGAGCAAGCCGTAAAGTATTTCAACAAACTTACCCGCACTTTATCTTCCTAGATAAAAATAACTCAAGGTTTATTGCTTATCACTGTTCATTTTTAGCATGTAGCCGATCCTATGAAAAAGCGCGCTTATCGATCCACCCAAGACGAGCATAAATACCATTTGGCTAAAAGAGTAATAGTAGACGAAATAAGTTAACATTATCATTCCCAGAATATAATCTATTTGATCCCATGGCATAAAACTTACTCCGGATTCTATCCCTCTTTTCCTCTTAAAGAAAGATTTTACGAGATCTCCACCGATTGCTCCAAAACTAAACAAAAAACCAATCAATAGAATTGAACCCAAGCTATTACCCAAGGTGTCAGAGTGCGTAATTACACTATATTTAACCATCAGAAAATAAGTTAAAGTGCCTACTAGGATAGCTCCTAGAAAACCGCGCCAGGTTTTGTTTTTCCCAAAAATACTTTCATTTATGGGTACGTTCCAGTATTTTATTTTTAGTAAAACAGGCGTCATATTGGCGATCATCGCTGGAAGAAGCATTAATAAAGAGAAGTACAGGAAATCCGCATTATAAATTTGAAAGATAGCCATCATCACAAAATAGGTATAAAAACCGGCTATGATGTCGTCCATTAACACCGCCATAGCTGTCTGATTTTTATTTTCATTAACAATTTTCAAAGGCGGAATAAACTTTATAATGTCTATTACTCGAAATATCGAGAAGGAAACGATAGAAAAGACCACAGCTCTTGCGAATGTAAAATCAAGTTCAAACAAAAACATGTTGGCTATCCACATTCCCACCACTTCGTCTATACCTATCCACTGATAGTCGATCAGGCCGTTCTTTTTGTGTATTTTATTTATCGCCCAGAATCCCGCGACTAGGAGCATTAGCAATATAGAAATGTATATCGCTTTGCTTGAAAAATAATATACCAGGAAAGAAGAAATTAGAGCCAGGACGCTCGCTAGGGTTCCTGGAGCTCTAGTTTTTTTACACAATCCCAAAATGCTGGATAAATAGTATGATACGGAGTCGATCATTTTTCAGAGTTAAAATAGTGCGAATAAACTGATGTGTATGTGGCAATGATGGTGACGATCATATACACATAGACAAACATGTCTGGCAGTAGATTGGTCGTTATTTGCAAAATCAGGACAGGTATCAGAAAAGCTTGCAAAAACATTTTTATTTTTCCTGCTTGACTCGCCTGTTTTTTGTGAGAAGGGGAGTGGATGGCCTGAAAAGCTAGTATTGATTCTGCCAAGATAATTAGAAATGTAAACAGATTGAAGCCGAAAGGTATAAGCAAGAAAATTATCAAAATCTTGTCACTTATTCTGTCGAGCATGCCGCCTTGTTGGTGGTCATGAGATTTTTCTTTTGATATAGCGCGAGCTAGAATTCCGTCTAGAAAGTCGGTAATAACTACCAAGACGTAGAGCACGATAGTCACTATGGTAAGTTTCAAACTTTTATCTCTGATTGTTTCGGATATGAGGAGGGCAAGCCATGGAGCCGAAAATATTCTAGTATATGTCAAAAAATTAGGCGTTAGACCGTAGTGCTTGTGCAGATATAAAACGAATTTTTCTAAAATCTCTTTCATAGGTCTAAGTATAAGTCATTTATTCTTTGGAAACAAATTAGTTTTTTTATTAAGTGATTCTGTTATAATTCATACTACTATGGATTTAGAATTACAAAACAGGGCTTTATTGCACCGACAAACAGAAGAAACAATACCTCACTCTTTTGATGAAGCAAACCCAGAAAAAAGTGCAATTATAGAAAAAGCTCAAGAGAAACGTTTAAAACTTATATATGAAGTAGTAGAAAAAAAGGTTGATGTTTTAGATAAGTATTTTTCTAGAGAAGATCGCCGTCACATAAAGTCACAGACGGCTGATTTTGTGCCTGTTCTTTCCAGTGTTAAAATGGCATGGGAGGCTTTTAGAGGTAGAACCTTTTCAGATGAAAAATTAAGTCCACAAGAACGAGTTGTATATAGCCTAATAGTATTATTAAGTTTTACCTCTTATGTTTTTTTTATTCGCTCATTTCTAAAAAAAGGGGATTTAAAAGAGATAGGATACTTTTCAATAACCGCTTCAGCTTCTTCAATACTTTTCTACCTACAAAAAGGTTCTTATTTGAAAGGAAAAATAGAACAACTGACAAAAAATCCCAAAGTAGAACAACTTTTAGTTATGTTTCTTCAGGCTTGTGAAGATGCTTCAAAAGAGTATGGCCTAATTAATATTGTTGGATTACTAAAAAAGGTTAAAAAAATTGAAGATGACCGACAAGATGAAAAATAGTAAAACTTCAAAAGAATATTTAGAAAAACTTGTTAGTGACCTCCGCAAAGAAGGGGAGGACAAGGGAGAGTTGTCGATATGGGTTAACCTGTATGATGCTCTGTCTCCAGAAGAGCAAAAGGCTCTCATTGATAACTTGGAACAAGAATTAAAAGAGTTACAAAACTTAAAGTAAAACGTTGGTAACCATTCTAAATGGCCTCCAAAAAATCCACCACTTCTTTGAAGGCTCGGCCTCGATGGGATATCTTATTTTCTTCTTCGACTGTCATTTCTGCTAGCACTTTATTCGTACCTTCCGGCATGAAAAGGGGGCTGTAAGGCATTTTGGGTTGGGCTTTTACTTTTGCGTAATTTAGCATACTGCCTTTTACTTCGCCGTAAAATACATACTCTTTACCTTCAGGCGAAACGAGTACAGCTACTGTCTTGAATGTCGCTGATCGATCTTTCACATTTTCCATCCGCTTTAAGCAGTACTCTGTTATCTCTTCTCTGGCAACGTTTTCTCCCGCCCATCGGGCCGATTTCACACCTGGTTCACCATTTAGAGTATCAATGAATATTCCCGTATCGTCAGCCATGGTCCAGGATGTTTTATCTTCGTTCTTCAAATGGTTATGCGCGAAGCGCGCTTTCTTGAGAGCGTTTTCTTCCAATGTCTCTCCGTCTTCTATTGCTTCGCCTAAAATACCTGCTTCTTGGAGCGTAAAAATTTCAACTCTAGGGTTCTTAAACATTGCTCTTATTTGCTCCACCTTGCTAGGATTTGTTGTAGAAAGAATTATTTTCACTATTTATTATTCTAACACACATGTTAAAAGTGTAAAAATTTCTTGTTTTCTAGCCATTTTCTGTTAATATAATGGAAGTTCTTTGTTTAATTAAATACATTCCGGGGTAGCTCAGCGGTAGAGCGGTCGCCTGTGTCAGAGGTTTGTGGTATAATCTAATGGTGTCTACCACCAAAAAAAGATTAGAGAAACGAACCTATGCTGACCGTCGAGAGTATATGGTCATGGCTGTAACACGAAGACGAAAAAAACTTCGTGAAATGGCTAGGGATTATAAAGGCGGTAAGTGTATAATATGTGGCTACAAAAAATGCCAGAGAGCTTTAAGCTTTCACCACGTTAATCCTAAAAAGAAGAATTTCGACTTATCTTCTAGAGGATTGACAAGGTCCTGGGAACGCATCAAACAAGAAATTGATAAATGTGTTCTCATTTGCGCAAATTGTCATATGGAAGTACACGATGGTATTACGCAGCTTTCTAAGGAAACTTAGAAATGAAAATAAGGTGAATTCGGGGAAGTCCTGAAAAGGGATAATCCCGAGCCAAGCTCTGAAATAATTCAGAGAAGGTGTAGAGACTATCCATTTATTGGAGTACATCGATAGAAAATCGATGGAAGCGCCTTACTCCTAAATTCTTTGATTAGTCAAAGAACATGGAGATGATATAGTCCATACTTTTAGTAATAGGAGACAAAATGTAAGCGATTGGT